>QHOD01000092.1 GCA_003218615.1 Verrucomicrobiota bacterium | reverse complement strand
CCATTTCGGTTTCACGGAATTATTGTGCACTGGAGGTGCGAATCCGGATTGCATTCCGCGATATTTCAATCGATAGAGACACTCTATGGGTCAACAGCACCGGGTGCGAGCCAAACGCAAGCGACGAAGCGCCTACCTCCAGCGCAAGAAAGCATCACTTCGTGCGACCCGTCGGGAACCGGCCAAGCCACGAGCGAAGAAGGAACCTGTCGCGGCGGGATAATGCAGGAGCCGCGCGCCCATACCAAATTCGAGGCGAGGCATTCTGCCGCCGTGATTTTACCAATGCCGCAGCGCAGGCGTTATCTAATCGTCGACGGACACAGCCTCATCTTTGCCTGGCCTGAGTTGCGCAAGCTCCACCAACGGCGTTCCTCCCTCGCGCGCGAAGCGTTAATCAAGCAGCTTCGGCATTATCAGGATTGGACCGGCGTGTCCGTGGTCGTCGTTTTTGATGGGAAAGGCAGCAAAGTCAACACGAGCTCAGACCCGGGCGACGTGCAGGTTGTCTATTCGCGACGCGGACAAACAGCCGACGCGATTATCGAGCGGCTCGCAAGCAAATACGCAGAACGCTTCGATCTGCGGGTAGCTACCTCCGATTTACGGGAAGCAGAAACAGTGCACGCCTCCGGCGCGGAATGGCTTTCTCCCAACAGCCTGCACGAACTCCTGCAGCAGACGCGCCTATAGGATGATTCGCCTGTTGCTTACAAGCCGAGTTTCTTTTCGATCTCTTTGACGCGGGCGAAGAGTTTTCCCAATGATCGGATCCAGGCAATTTGTTGTTTGATCTCCTCGATCGGACCAGCGGGATAGCCAAACCAAACACCTCCCGGAACGCTTTTGGAGACGCCGCTTTGCGCCGCAATCACGCTGCCATCAGCGATCTCAACGTGGCCGACAATGCCAACCTGCCCGGCCATCGTGACGCGCTCCCCCACGCGCGTGCTGCCTGAAATGCCAGTCTGGGCCACGATGACCGAACTTTTCCCAATGACAACGTTATGCGCGATTTGCACGAGATTGTCGATTTTCACACCTTGCTGAATCCACGTCCGGCCAAAACGAGCGCGGTCAACAGTTGTGTTCGCGCCGATCTCGACATCATCGTCGATCTGAACGATCCCGAGTTGCTGAATTTTTTCCTGCCGGCCATCGACCATTTCAAACCCAAAACCGTCCGCGCCAATCACCGCGCCGCTATGGATGATCACACGCGAACCAATGCGGCTTCGCTCGCGAATCGTTACCCGCGGATAAATCTGGCATGCGGATCCAATCACCGTCTCATGTCCAATGTAAGTCCCCGCGCCGATGATTGTGTCGTCACCGATTTTCGCCCCGGCTTCGATGACCACATACGCTTGGATCGCCACTCGCTCTCCGAGCTGAACGCTTGGATCGACAATCGCGCTTGGGTGAATGCCAGGCGAAAATGTGATCGGTTTCGGCGCAAGTTTGAGCACGACCTGCTCGAAAGCCTTGGTTGGATTTGAGACGCGAATCTGAGCGGCAGTGACCGGCTCAGCAAAATCAGTTGGCACGAAAACCGCGGACGCGCGCGTCTTGCGCAGGAGGCCAACATATTTTCGATTCGCAAAAAAGCTGATCTCTCCAGCAGTCGCCTCTGCGAGTGAAGCAGCGCCGGTGATTTTCAGCGCTGGATCGCCAAACAACTCGCCTCCGGACATCGTCGCCAGTTCTTGAAGAGTGAAAGGCACGGACAAAGTTACAATGTTAAAGCGTTGGTGCGCTGAAAAAGTCAGGGCGCCTTTGCACGTTGACTCCAGCGCGGCGGACGTTTGTCAATGAACGCCTGCACGCCTTCGAGCGCGGCTTCGTCCATCATATTGCAGGCCATGGTCTGCCCGGCAGCCTCATAGGCGGCGCCGATGCCCAGTTCAATTTGACGGTAGAAAAGTTCTTTCCCCATCGCCACCGCAACGCGCGGCTTGGAAATGATGCTGGTAACGAGTTTCTCGAGCTCGGCGTCGAGCTGTTCCGGTTCCGCGACGCGGTTGATCAAGCCACGCATCTTCGCCTCCTCAGCGCTGATAAATTCGCCAGTCACGAGCATCTCGAAAGCCGCTTTGCGCAAAACGTTGCGTGCAAGCGCCACGCCCGGCGCCGAACAGAAGAGACCCAGGTTTACGCCGCTGACCGCGAATTTTGCTGTGCTCGCCGCAACCGCGAGATCGCACATCGCCACCAACTGACATCCCGCTGCGGTGGCGATCCCCTGAACACGCGCGATCACAGGTACCGGCAGCCGTTGCACGCTCAGCATCATCTCCGAGCATTGCGCAAAAAGGCGCTGGTAGTAATCGAGCGATGGCTTCGCCCGCATCTCCTTCAAATCATGGCCGGCGCAGAACGCTTTGCCCTCAGCCGCGAGAACGACCACCCGCACTGACTCGTCTTTGGCGATCGCGTCAAACTCGCGTTGCAGTGCCTCGAGTATTGCCTCCGATAAGGCATTGAAGGCTTGCGGCCGGTTTAACGTCAGCGTCACCACGCCACGCGTGTCCTGGCTTCGCAAGAGTAATGGCTCTTCAGGCCCGAACGCTTTCGGGGGCGGTACCGGTTCGAAGAAAGTGCGCAGACCCGAATGAAAATCGTCGCTATCGCTAACCAAAAAGGCGGCGTCGGCAAAACGACCACCGCCGTAAATCTCGGCTCCGCGCTGGCCGAGCTGGGCCATCGCATTTTGCTTGTCGATCTTGATCCACAAGCAAACGCCACCAGCTCATTTGGTTTGGAAGGAGTCGAGGAAATCAGCTTATACGACCCGTTACTTGGCGAGGCTTCCATTACCGAAAAAATTTTTCCCACCCGGCGCGACGACCTGTTTATCGTGCCGGCGGATCTCGATCTGGCCGGTGTCGAGGTCGAAATCGCGCGTATGCCGGATCATCTCACGCGCCTGGCAGAGACGCTCAAACCGTTGCAGAGCGACGGGACGTTTGATTTCGTTCTACTGGATTGTCCGCCGTCGCTTGGTATCCTGATGAGCAACGCGCTCGCCGCCGCGGATGAACTGCTGACCCCGATACAATGCGAATATTTCGCGCTTGAGGGTTTGGTCAAAATTGTGCGACTGATCGAGCAAGTGCGCGATTCCGGCGCGAACAAGAGCCTCCAACTCGGTGGCATTGTCATGACGATGTTCGACGGTCGAACGAGGCTCAGCGCACAAGTGGTGGCCGATGTGCGGGAGCACTTTGGCGAGCGCGTATACGAGACCGTAATTCCGCGAAGCGTTCGTTTGAGTGAAGCGCCAAGCTTCGGCAAAACCATCATCGAGTACGATCCTAATGGAGCAGGCGCAATCGCTTATCGCGCACTGGCGCAGGAATTCATTCGCAGGCACGCTTCGCCAGCCACTCCTCCCGCGACAGTGCAAAAACCTGCGTCGGAAATCCTTTAAACACTGTTTCTCTCTCGAGCTTCATCGCGTTTTTCTCGGCAACACGGCGTGACGGCAGATTATCGGGATGAATCAGCGAAATCACACGCGGCAATCTTAAATCGCCAAACCCGTAGTCGCGCACAGCTTGTGCCGCTTCGGTGGCAAGTCCCCGGCGCCAGTAATCAGGATGAAGCCGATACCCAATTTCGATTTCGTCTCTTCCATCGACCTGTTGGTGAAAAAACCCGCAATAACCGATCAATCGATTCGACCCGCGATGGATCACCGCGAATTGAGAGGGCAGCCCCCGACGCTCCCAGTCCATGAGCTTTTTCAGAAACGCAGCCGTTTGCTCGCGTGAGAAAACGCCAAGCGAAAAGCGCATGAAATCCGTGTTGGCCATTAGCTCTGCCAAACGATCGACATCTTTCTCGCGGAACGGGCGAAGAGTTAAGCGGGCGGTTTCGAGAACCGGCATTCGGATAATGAACACGAACACTCAGCGAGTTTCGATTCATAATCGATATGCCAGCAACGACTGAGGAATATGCGCGGCCGGCGACGCCGCCGGATACATCCAGTTTAGCGGAAGTGCGCGAAGCGGCGCGCGAATGCACCGCGTGTCATCTCTACAAGCGCGCCACGCAAACTGTGTTTGGCGAAGGCCCGAAGGACGCGCCGATCATGCTGGTCGGTGAGCAACCGGGAGATTACGAGGACGTCGCCGGCAAACCGTTCGTCGGACCCGCCGGGAAAATCATGGACCGCGCGCTCGAAGAAGCAGGAATCGATCGCAAGGAAGTTTACGTCACGAATGCGGTAAAGCATTTTAAGTGGGAGCCGCGGGGAAAGCGTCGTATTCATCAAAAACCCAACTCGCGCGAGATCGCGGCGTGCCGTCCGTGGCTTGAGGCAGAGCTACGCCTGGTGAAACCGAAGTTATTGGTCTGTCTCGGCGCGACAGCCGCTCAGGCGATCTTCGGTCCCTCGTTTCGCGTAACGCGCGAGCGCGGCAAAGTTCTGTCGTCCAAGTTTGCGCCGCGAGTCCTCGCCACGGTTCATCCATCGTCCCTGCTTCGACAACCCGATGAACAATCGCGCGAACGCGAATACAAACGGTTTGTTGTCGATCTTCGCGCCGCTTTAAAAGCAACCGGCGAAGGAATAGAAATCTGACGCGCCATACTAAGAGCGGTCACCCGAACCGCCCGCGGGCGATTGAGATTAATCGCCCTACCTCTACCGTTCACATCGGTTTATGGTTTCGGGGCCGGCGAGGCGATCGCTGAAGCAGCTGGCGGTGGCGAGTTCTTGGCCTTCTTTGCACCCATCGGCCCAAGTTTCACCATTTTAGCTTCGAGTAAACCGTCAGCATTCTTCCAATACGAGCCGCTGGCCTCTTCGTTGTCGGTGATGTCTTGCATCGTCGCAGTCTTTGCACCCTTGGTAATGGAAGTCTTGTCAGTGACTGTAAAGGTGCGCGATTGCTTTTTACCTGCGATCGTGAACGTCTTCGCATTTTGATCGACCGCCGAGATCATTCCGTGAAACGGAAGTGGGCGTGTGCCCTGCTTCGCAGCCGAACCGGCCGGTGAAGCAGCCGTTTTTGGAGAGGCCGACGGTGAACTCGATGTGCGGGGCGTTTGTGCGCTAGCCAATGTGCAAAGGGCAACAGCAACAACGCAGACGCCGCTCATGACGCAGGTTTTGGTCTTCATACTTTGGGTCCTTATTGAATTCGGAAATCGCTACAGAGTTCGGTTAAGGGACTAGATCAGGTGCAACCTTCTTCAACGGTCTAATGATTTGAGACGGCGAAAGCAAGCCTGCGTTCGCTTGATGAAAAATTGGCAGGCCGTGCTAATCTTCGGTCGCTGATAACGGGGGTATAGCTCAGCTGGTAGAGCGTCTCGTTCGCAATGAGAAGGCCAGGGGTTCGAATCCCCTTACCTCCATTTCAATGTAACAAACGAAAATTGGCTGGGAGCAGAGCACTGGTGGCTGTCGTCGCGGCATCCGAACCATGTTTGACATCATTTACGCTGACGGTGGCGGGCGATGGAGTAATCGGCTGCTGGCCTTTTACTTTGAGCGATTCGTTTAACGGCGGCAGGTCCTGCGCGAGCAATTGTTCGAATTCTTTTGTCACATCGGCCAGTTCTCGCTTTAAGGTATCGATATAAGCGATCTCGTAATCGCCGGGTTTGCCTTCGTAGCTCAGAATCGCTCCGTAGAGCTGATCGGTGTGTTCTCGCAAACGCTCTTCCCCGGTGATCGCGCCACCTTCAGTGGTGGCGACAATTTTCTTGCGCACACCGTCAACTTTCCCATCAAAGTCGGTGATACTTTTGTGGAGCGAATCAGCCTCGGGCAATGCCGCGCCACTCTGGGTCAACGCTTTTCGCAAAGAAAGAATGCGATCCATCAAGGCGCTTTCGTCGCCAAATAATGCATGGACTTTCATCGCAGCATCGAACTGGGCCTTGCGATCGGCTTCGCTAAATTTCGCCCGGCGATCAAGACCGACCGTCAACTTCGTTTCCGAAACCTTTCCAGCCTTTGTGAGTCGCACGGTGTACACGCCGGGCACGAGGCGCGGTCCCCGCGTTCCAAAGGAAGCAATCTGCGCGGCCGGTGGCACGCGCGGCGGCTTTGCGCGCATCGCCCAGATCACGCGATTCAGGCCGGGCCGTTTGCTGGCCGGCAGTTCGTCAATGACGCGGCCGGAAGCGTCCAACACTTCCAGTTTCAATCGTCCAAAAAGATGGCGCTCGCGCTGATAGTAAGTGATCACGGCCGCGTCCGGCGGATTATCGCCGACAAACACGGCGTCGCCATTGGCCCAACCGCCGCTGCTTTCAATGCGCTGTTGCACGGGACGCGCTGAAACAAAGGCGGCATCCTGCGTCAAAAGATCGGACGTGAGAGCGCGTAGCGGTGTGATGTCATCGACAATCCAAATGCCACGACCGTGCGTTGCAAGAACGAGATCATTGTCGCGCGGATGAATTGCCAGATCCCGAACAGCAACAGCGGGAAAATGGTTGGCCTTGAACTGCGCCCAGTTCTTTCCGCCGTCGATCGAGACCCAGAGCCCGAACTCGGTCCCGAGAAACAGCAGGTCCGGTTTCACTACGTCTTCCTTGATGACGTGAGCGTAGCCGCGAACGCCTTTCACATCTTGCGGCGTGACGAGCGGTGTCCAAGTTTTGCCGTAATCAGTGGTCCGAAAAACGTACGGCGCCATGTCGCCAAACGTATGTCGATCAAACGCAGCGTAGGCAGTGCCTGCATCGAAATTACTCGCCTGCACCCAGCTCACCCACGAATTCTTCGGCAAACCGGGAACGTTGCCGACAACATTGGTCCAGCTTTTGCCGCCGTCGCGAGTGAGCTGAAGGTTGCCGTCATCGGTGCCAACCCAGATCAGCGATTTATCTTTAGGCGATTCACTGATTGAATAAATGGTCGTGTGCATTTCCGCGGACGAATTGTCCACGGTGACGCCGCCGGATTGCTCCTGCTTCTGCTTTTGCGGATCGTTCGTAGTCAGATCGGGCGAGATGCGCTCCCAGGTCTGACCATGATCGCGCGAGCGGAACAAAAATTGCGCGCCGATGTAGATCGTCCCTTTTTCATTTGGCGACAAAGCGATTGGCGTATTCCAGTTGAACCGGAGTTTTTCCTTATAATCCGGCCGCGGCTTGATGTTACGCGCTTCGTGGGTGCGCCGGTTCACGCGCCCGATCTCGCCGCCTTGATATTCGGCATAGATGCAATCGGGATCAGCGGGATCGGGAAACATCCAGAAACCGTCGCCGTTGTACATGTTTTCCCACTGCGCGTTGGTGATGCCGCCCGGGTACTGCGATTCGCCCACCCACGAGCTGTTGTCCTGGAGACCGCCATAGACGCGGTAGGGATCGTTGTCGTCGAGGCTGACGTGATAGAACTGCGACACCGGCAGATTGTTCCCTTTCCACCATTTGCTGCCGCCATTGTAGGAATACCACATCCCGCCATCGTCACCGACAAACACAACCTGCGTGTTGGTGGGATCGATCCAGACATCATGCGCATCACCGTGGGTCCCTTGAAAACCACCCACCACCGCAAAGCTCCTGCCTCCGTCGTCACTGACGATCAGTGCGCCGTCAGGCTTGAACACGCGGTCCGGATTTTTCGGATCGACAATCAGATTCGCAAAGTAGAACGGACGCCACACCATCCATTGGCTTTTGTCGCGCTTGTCCCAGGTCACGCCGCCATCGTCGGAAACGAATAGCGCGCTTTCAGGTGATTCGACAAAAGCATAAACGCGTTTGGCATTCGACGGGGCAATCGCCACCGCGATGCGACCATATGGCTTCTTCGGAAAACCTTTGTTGGCCTCAGGCGTAATCTCCGTCCAAGTGTTGCCGCCATCCATGGATCGAAACAGTCCGCTGGCCGAAGGCGCCGTGGGACTCTCGCCGCCGGATCGGTACTCCCATCCTTTGCGCCGGAAATCCCACATCGTGGCGAACATGACGTCCGGGTTGCTGGGATCGACTGCAATCGAAGTGCAGCCCGTTGAAAGATTGGGGCCTTTTAGGACTTGTTTCCATGTCTTGCCGCCATCGGTCGTCTTGTAAAGGCCGCGATCCGGCGAGTCACTCCAGAGCGCTCCCGGCACGGCCACAAAAACCGTATCGCTATTCTTTGGACTTACGGCGATCTTTGCGATGCGCTCCGAGTTTTCCAAGCCAGCATGTGTCCAGGTTTCACCGCCATCCGTTGACTTGTGAATTCCATCGCCGATGGAAACAGTGTTGCGCGTCCACGATTCACCCGTTCCGACCCAAACATTTTTCGAATTCTTTGGATCGAGAGCGATGGCGCCGATCGACTGTGCAGGTTGCTCGTCGAATACCGGCCTAAACCGGGTGCCGCCATCGTCAGACTTCCAAACACCACCGCTGGCCGCGCCGACAAATAGCGTGATTTTGCCGGACGGTTCCCGTGTTGCGGCAATCGCCGAGATCCGGCCGCTCATGGCTGCGGAACCGATGTTGCGCACGCCAAGACCGGAGATGGTGGCGGAACCATAGGGCGCTTCCTCAGCGCGGCACAGAACGGTGCAAAGGAACAGCGCAAAAGGCAGAACAAACTTCAAGGAACGCATGAGTAACCGATAAGGAATTTATTTGGGAGCTGGTGGAAAATGAAAGATGGCGTCGTCAACTGGTACATTAGCTTCGACTTTGTCGATGATGATCTTTTGCTTATCCGGATCTCCTTTGCGCCCGGACTCGATTGAGGTCGGAACGAATACGCCAGCGGTCTTCTCATAGTCACCAAGATCAGTCTCAACTTCCTCGTATGCGCCGTGTTTGACGCGCCCAGTCAGAACCCGGATCTCCAGGAGGTGATCAGGATCGAGGTAGACAAAGCTCACGTCCCCATTCTTGCGCACCACTTTTAATTTGTGAGCAAGCGTTCCGTCTACTTCTTCAGTCCCGAGATAATCGACCGTGCTTCCCTTGGCCTTCCAATCGACTAGTGGTCCATCGATCTCCGCGTCTTCCATCAAAGGCTTTAGATCGTCCGCCGACATTTTTTCGGGATCCTTGCGTCCCTGGAACGGGGAGATTTTCCATCCCTCTTTTCCATCATAAGCCTCAATCTGAGTCATGCCCTGAAGCGTCGCCTCGGTGCGCAGCTCGCCTGGTCGCTCTTTCGTTTGGAGATAGGCAAGCTCGATCTGACCCTCGTTCACCAGCAGTTTTCCGCTGAGACGGAGTGATTGAAGAGCATGCAGCGCATCGGCCCCGCCCTTGGCCTCGATATTTTTGGAAACCAACTCGTCGACGGTCGGCTGATTCTTGTCTTGTGCAAAACCCTTCGCGGCGATGAGTGCGGTAGAGACGAGGAGGATTACAAAGCGTAAACGCATAGGGAATGGTGAGACGAATTACGAACCGCGCAAGGCCCCCATACGCGAAGGAGATGCCAACGCAAGCTGCTGCGAAATCTATTGAAAATTGGTCGGCTCCTTATTCCAGTTTCAACTTTGATTTCGCGGATCACTTGCGATCGAAATAACGTTAAGCAGATCGCAGGAGGAATCTGTCATTCAGTGCGTAATGCGATAATAGGGTCGATTTTGAGAGCGCGACGCGCGGGGAAATAGCAGGCCGCAAACGCGGCAAGCGCGAGCAGTGAAGTCACGCAAATAAAAATTACCGGATCGTTTGGATTAACTCCGTAAAGCAGGGATCCGGCGAGGCGAGTCGATCCGAAGGCGGCAAGCAAGCCAAAGCCCAGTCCAATCGCGGCGAGGAACATGCCTTGACGCAACACCAATTGAATCACCTGCCCGGTTCGCGCACCGAGCGCCATCCGAATTCCTAACTCGCGTGTGCGTTGACTGACTGAGTAAGCCATCACTCCATACACCCCCATTGAAGCGAGGATGAAGGCAAGCAAGCCGAGGCTGCCCAGCAACATTGCGCCCATCCAGGATGGCCAAAGTGCAATCGCCATGTGGTCGCGAATGGTTTTTTCGTAGGTGATGGGAATGTGAACA
>QHOD01000091.1 GCA_003218615.1 Verrucomicrobiota bacterium | reverse complement strand
CCGCAGCAGTTCGGCTGCAAGCCTGGCCTGCGCTTTCGCATCACTTTCACATAATGGCGCCTAACCTCTCCATTCCACGCCTGGGAGCATGGCACGCCAGTCGCCTAACCAGGTGCTGGAGCGAACCCGCCTCAGGCGGGCCGTTGTGATGAGCACATTTGATTTATGAAACAGTTCTCGATGTTTGCCACACTCGCCATAGTTTACCGGCCGCGGCGGGCCAGCGCTCAGCTCCGTCTCGTTAGGTGGTGAACGCACCAGGTTTTGATCGCAATCCACAGTAGAATCCCACACCGCCATGACACATTCTCTCCAACTTCGTTTCGCGATAACGCTCGTCGTGTTTGCAATCTCACCGCTGAGCCGCGGAGCAGATTCCACGATGCAGGCTAATGATGAGAAGCCCATTCGCGCCTTAATTGCAGCAATGAGCGAGGCTTTCGCCAAGCTCGACGCCCATGCCTTTTCCATCGTCTTCCACGAAGATGCTGATTTCACAAACGTCTGGGGAATGACCGCGCATGGACGGAAAGCGATCGAAGAGTTTCACCGGCCACTCCTGGAAGGCGATGGGTCGGGTCCTATCCCGTCGTTTAAACACGCGGAGCTCAAGGTAATGGATACGCGAATTCGGTTTCTCCGGCCTGATGTGGCGTCTGTCGATGCTACCTGGACCCAGACTGGAGCGGTGCAAAACGGCCATGACATGGGAGTTCGCAAAGGGCTGCTCATGCTCATCGCGACAAAGCAGGGCGACGATTGGGGTATCGCCGTCATGCACAACATGGATTTACCTGTGACGAAGTGAAGCATCTAACGAAGCGCGCCTTTCGGAACCGTGGCTCAGCTCCGTCTCGTTAGGCCTGGCCCCCTGGACCGCGATGGAATTTAATCTTGTGAGATGAGCAGCCTTCGCACGAGGCTACGGCTTGCCCAGGGAGTATGATGTTCGCGATCAAAGCCGAGGTTAGCGATCCACAGGCGAAGACGTTCGCGTTCAGCGCGCAAAAGACGATGTATGGCGGCAAGCACATCGCCAAAGGCGATACGATCTTCGTCTTCGCGAGCGAGACCGGAGTTTCGGGTAGTGGGGCAGAGGGCTACAACGAAACTCCGCCAGGTCTCATCGCGAGCGGCGTCGTCACCTCGGCCAAACCGATCGCAAAGAAACCTGGGATCGCCCGGCAAACTCCGCGTGTGAGCATCACCATCAGACGCACGGCGCTGGCGAAGCGGCGCCTGGGGCGGAGCGAGCTCAAACTTTTTTCCGAGTGGAACGACGGTCGCCCCGAGACCGAGCTCAATTTCAAATTCTATCGTCAGGCAACGAACAAGATTGTCAGCATCTCGGATAAAACGGCGGCGTTCCTCCGCGGATTCTTTTAACGAGAGAATTTCGACATGAACACGATGTGGCCTAACCAAGCGCTGGAGCGAACTCCGAAAGTATTCACCCACCACGGCGGGCAGGCTGAGCAGGCACGCTGGCTCACCACGGCGAGTCCGTCCGAACTTGGCGGACCAGCGTTTGGCCTTGCTTCACTTATGAAAACACGTCCATTGCAAGCCAGCGGCGGCAGAACTCCATCTCTTTAGACCTCGTGCGTGCACAACCTTTTGTCATCATCGCGCTGATATGCTGTGCGCAGGTTTTCGCGCAAAGTGGCATTGCAGCAGAGACGCGGCCTTCGGCAACGCGGTTGTATCAATCACAGGTCAACGTAATCGCATTCCAAACTGTCCTTCTGGAGTTCGCAAAATACCGTGAGCGCCTGAAGCGAGGATCAGTCAAACTTACATTCCGGCTCGACCGGCAAGGCCGGGTGACGGACATCAAGGTCGTCTCGACGAAATCGAATCCATGGGCGGAAGCGACAGCTATCCGAATGATTCGTGTTGCGAAGTTTCCGCCTATCCCCCAAAACGTCATCGCTGAGCAAGGGCACGATTGGGTTGACGTGCAGGCCGAATGGAGCTTCCGAGTTGAACCATCTGGGTCCAAGAGGGCGACGCAGCCAGCATCCGTAAAATGAGACACGGAGCCCGCCGCTGGACGGCACCTGGCGTGAGCTAATTGTTATTCGTTATCGGTTATTCGTGGTGAATTGCGCTCTCGCCCTTGGGCGCAAAAATATTCGAATCTAAATTCGTTGTCACGAGCATCTCAATACAAGCAATGATGGTGAACCCTGAGAATACTGTCCTGCGTAAGATTTGGATCTGCCTTGCGATAACGATTATGTTCTTAGCCGCCACCGTCCTGTTGGTGAGTGTTCCGGCGTCGCGGTTCACTGATCCGGCTGCGAGGGAGTATGCTGCGGGGATTGCGCGCGTCATTGTCGGATTGATCGTGATCGTCACGATTCGGCAACGGAATTGGGGTTTGAACGCCCTGAGTTCACCGTCGTCACGGTCGTGGGCGATCACTCTTCCTGTCGCCGTTTACTGCCTGGTCGTGTATCCACTTTTATTCACAGGCACGCTAAGCTTAAACCTAACTCAGCCGAACTTGGCTGCCGGCGTCGCCTTCAACGGTTTTGCTGCGGGAGCGCTCGAGGAATTGATATTTCGCGGTCTCATTCTGTCACTTTTGCTAAGCGCTAATTCTGACGATCAGAAGCTGAGCATTACCTGGCGCGCAATCCTTATTTCTGCGCTTTTATTTAGCTTGCCGCACGCCATGAACCTTCTTGTGGGTCATGCTGAGGCGCGCGTGCTTGCGCAGGTGGTGTGGTCGTTTCTCCTCGGCATCGTGTTCGCCTGTTTGCGGATCACTGGCAGGTCGATCTGGCCTGTCGCAGTGTTGCACGGTGCAATGAACGCATTCGTTCACGTGAACCGGCTCGGAATCGAGATTCAACCATCGCTGCTACGTGCGGCCGCACTGGCTTTCGCCCCAGTGCCATTGTGCATCTATGGCGCGATTCTATTGCATAAGCAGCGACGGATCGCAGTGACGTAAATCCAATCCGAGGTTAACCTAAAATCACTCTTGCGACGATCGTGACAACGGACCCAAAGAACGCGATCGGTTCGCGAGTCTGGCCCGAGTTCGGTGGCACACCGCCGCTACAATTATTTCGGCGAACGCGAGTCGGCGTGGGTCTTTACTTCGCGCCTTTGCTTTTCGACCACGCGGCGCAGCTCGCGCTCCATTGTTTTGAAAGCGTCGTGGATCACTTTGTTGAGCGGCTGGTGCGTGCCGTTGCCCATTTGTTTTTCGTCGGCTACGAGCTCGTGACCGCGTGCCACAGTCACATCGATGCGGCACCGGTACGGATTCCCCTTTTGATGGGTGTGATTGGTTTGCTCGATGGCTACGTCACAGCGGTTGATGTGGTCGCAAAATCTTTCCAGCCGCGCCGCATAATCCAAAACGAGATTGTCGATCTGGTCCGATTTTTCCAGACCCCGGTAAGTGATCTTAACTGGCAGTTGCATACTTAAATGAGAACTTAAACTCCAATTTAACCGCACGCGATAAAAAAACGCGCGTCATCCCGAGCTCCGAAACATTTCCTGGCGAGGGACCGCGCAATCGAAGCGACGATATTCTGGATAGATTGCGTGATCAATCATCCTGTGTGAGATCCCTCACTCCGTTCGGGATGACAATTGTTACGTGCACGTCCAATCAAATTTGCCGCAACGAACGAAAATGCGCCGGCAATTTTGCCGGTTCTGTCTTGACGAGATCGGATTTTACGTGCTCGACAATCCGGTCGCGCACAGCCGCCGGTAAAAGATCGACAATCGCAGCGTGAATCGGCGCCGGCGCGGCGAACGACCAGCCTTCCTTTCCGTTACGCGCGACAATTTTCACAATTTGATCGGCAAGTTCTTTATGAATGCGCCGGTCGGTTTCAGTTTCAAGCTGCGTTCGCTCCGCAATCGAATTTGCATGACGCCCGCCCGCACCGTCGCCCACCGGAAAGCGCCCGGCCAAATCGCTCACCTTGTCCACTAGTCTGCCGTGCGCATCCGTAATATCGAACGCCTGCACCAGCTGCAAGCTCGGGCCGCGCGTGGGCGTCTCGTTCACTCGGTATGCTTTCAAACTGCCGCGATCAGTGACGATGATTAGTGAACTCGGTATCATGACGAACCACTCTTGCGCACGAATGCGCACGCGCTTGATATCTCTATAATAAATTCGTTTGCCGTTGCAACATCGCGCTTGCTCGAAATTTTCCAGCCCGGCTTGCGCCCTTCTCGTTTCGGTTTCGTGAACTTTCCTATTTGTGGCGCGCTCGTTCTTCTTCCGCGCTGAGCGGCGGGAACTCGACGTGACGTTTTTTCCAGGATTCCTCGCGAGCCTGGGCCTGCGCGCCACTTACCAGTTGGAGCAAACAAGCGGAGCGCCCGCCAAGATCGACATCGTCGCCGGAGGAAAATTTTTTCGGCTCCGCCAGGAAACCACCCGGTTCCATGGTATCGAGAATCAGTTGCCACTCGATATGTTCCTGTCCGGGCAGACCAAGAGGGATCAGCTCGTAATGGGCGTTAATCAGGAGGAGGAATGTGTCGTCGCGAATTGGTTCGCCTTCGAAATTGAGCACGTCCACCGTGTCGCCGCTCAGCAGCATGCCGAGACAACGAACGAACGGGGATGTCCATTCTTCTTCGCTCATCTCATTACCGCCGGGATTGAACCACATCACGTCCCGAATCTCTGAACCGCGAATCCGGCGTCCTTGAAAAAATTTCGGCCGGCGAAAAACGGGATGATCCTTCCGGAGCTGAATCAGCTTCCGAGTGAACTCGAGGAATTGATTCTGTTTTTCATCACGCTCCCAGTCGAACCAGCTGATCTCGTTGTCCTGGCAATAAGCGTTATTGTTGCCGTTTTGCGTCCGGCCCCACTCGTCGCCTCCGGTCAGCATCGGCACGCCTTGCGAAAGAAAAAGCGTCGTCAGGAAATTCCGGCGCTGGCGCTCGCGCAACGTGTCGATTTGCGGGTCATCCGTTGGGCCTTCGACCCCGCAATTCCACGATTGATTGTTGTTATCGCCGTCGCGGTTCTTGTCGCCGTTCAGCTCGTTGTGTTTTTCGTTGTAGCTGACCAGATCGACCAGCGTGAACCCATCGTGGGCAGTGACGAAATTGATGCTCGCGTACGGGCGACGCCCGTTGTGCTGATAAAGATCGGGACTGCCGGTGAGCCGGTAAGCCATCTCGCCGATGCGCCCCTCGTCGCCTTTCCAAAAGCTCCGCATCGTGTCCCGATATTTGCCGTTCCATTCCGCCCAGAGCACGGGAAAATTCCCGACCTGATAGCCGCCTTCGCCCACGTCCCACGGTTCGGCGATTAGCTTTACCTGCGAAAGCACCGGGTCCTGGTGAATGATTTCAAAGAAAGCGTGCAATTTATTCACCCCTTCGTGATCGCGCGCGAGGGTGGAAGCGAGGTCGAAGCGAAATCCGTCCACATGCATTTCGAGGATCCAATAGCGCAGGCTGTCCATCACCAGTTGGAGCGCGCGCGGATGCAGCAGGTTAAACGTGTTGCCCGTGCCGGTGAAATCCAGATAGAAACGCGGATTGTCCGGCCGCAACCGGTAGTAAGCGAGATTGTCGATCCCGCGGAAGCAAAGTGTGGGGCCGAGATGATTTCCTTCCGCAGTGTGGTTGTAAACCACATCGAGAATCACTTCGATACCCGCCGCGTGCAGACTGCGCACCATCGTTTTGAACTCGAAGACTTGTTCGCCGAATTGCCCGCTACTGGAGTACTGCGCGTGCGGCGCAAAAAATCCGATCGTGTTATATCCCCAATAATTCGTCAGCCCGCGATCGATCAAAGCTTTATCCTCGATGTGCGCGTGCACGGGTAACAGCTCGACTGCAGTCACACCGAGTTTTTTGAAATAGTCGATGGCGGCCGGGCTGCCGAGTGCAGCATAGGTGCCGCGCAATTCTTCCGGCACTTCCTGCCAAAGTTTGCTGAAGCCTTTCACATGCACCTCGTAAATGACAGAACTGTGCAACGGGATGCCCAGTCTCTTATCGTGGTGCCAGTCGAACGCATTGTTAATTACCACCGATTTGGGAACGCCCCAGGCATCATCGCGGAAATCTTGAGTGAGATCTTCGTCTTTGCTTCCGACAACGTAGCCGAACATTTCATCCGCCCAGCTCACGTCTCCCGCGATGGCTTTCGCATACGGATCGAGAAGGAGTTTCGAGCTGTTGAACCGCAGCCCACGCTCCGGATCGTACGGACCGGAAACGCGAAAACCGTACAATTGCCCCGGTCGCACATCCGGCAAAAATACGTGCCAGACCTGGTCGGTGTGCTCGGTGACCGGGATGCGAATATTTTCTTCGGCAGCGTCAATATCCTCGAACAAGCAAAGCTCAACCGAAGCGGCCGTTTCGGAAAAAAGGGCAAAGTTGACGCCGTTGCCCAGCCACGTCGCGCCCA
>QHOD01000090.1 GCA_003218615.1 Verrucomicrobiota bacterium | reverse complement strand
GATAGTGTTCGCAATCGACGATCACTTTTTCAGCATTTTGGTCTTTGGCCTGCAACAGCCGATTGAGTAAAAACTGGATGGCATCGAGCGTTGCGCCATCGCGCCCGATTAAGCGCCGGCTTTCCTCGGTGTAAATTTGCAGTGTCAGATTACCGCCCTCGTTCCTGGTCTCCTCGATTTGCACGACGAAACCGAGGTAACCGAGCATGATGTCGAGCAGTTCTTTCGGCGTCATCATCGTTTGCGTTTTCCGGCCCCGAGTGTCTTCGAGGTAACTTTTTCAAGCTTCGGCATGGGCTGATTCTTGTTCTGATAAAATTGCAAGATACTGAAAAGATTCTGAGCGGTGTAATACAATGCCAGAGCTGCCGCAAAATTGTAGCAGATAAATAAAAAGATCAGCGGCGTGAACATCATCACCCGGCGTTGTGTTGCGTCGCCGGTTTTTGGCGTCATAGCCATGAGCCAGATCTGCGTCGCGGCCATGCAGAGCGGGATAATATTGATCGGCCACCCGAGTAACGGCAAATGGGCCACCGTGTCTGGCTGCGAAAGATCTTTCACCCAGAGAAACTTTGCGTTTCGCAATTCCACCGCCTGGCCGAGCATTTTGAAAAGACCGAAAAAGATCGGGATCTGAATCATCATCGGCAGACAGCCACCGACTGGATTGATCCCGTACTGCTTGTAAAGCTTCATCACCTCCTGATTCATCCGGGTAGGATCATCTTTGTATTTTTCCTTCAACTCCTGCATTTTCGGCGAGAGCGCCGCCATCTGGCGCATGGAGCGGTTTGCTCTGTTTTGAATCGGCCAGAGCGTGAGCTTGATGATGGTGGTGAGCGCCAGGATAGCGAGGCCATAGTCATGCAGCCAACTGTGCAGCAGGTTCATGAAGTTGAGGAGAAACTGGCACACCAGTTTGAACATCCCGAAGTCCATGATCTCGGCTTCATTATGCGGAAGTTGCGCGAGGCGATGGTAAAGCTTCGGGCCGGCGTAGATTTCGAAACGCGCGCTATAACTTTGCCCGGGCTGCAACGCAAAGCCCGGCATACCGAGCGCTCCTTCGATTCCGAGCACTTTTTGGTCAGGCGCGCGATTAATATCGAAACGCCGGCCCCAAACTTGATTGGCCTTACCACTAAGAGGCGCCATCAATATCGTGAAAAATTGATCGCTCACCGCAACCCATTCCGCGCCCGCAATATTTTCCTGGTAAAAAGGCCGCGCGGCGCGCTGGCCCATCCCGAGAAATCCACCGCCTCCGCCAAACCAGCCGACGTCGATGCCTTTGGCCTTTCCATCGATGCACCAGACGAGCCGCGTGTAAGAGGGATAATCCTTGAAGTGAATTGGCGCGGCGGATCCGAGCGCAACAAAGTAACCCGCATTTTGATAGGGTTTCGCGCCGCGATTCTCAAGATCGACATCCATTTCGACAACAAAGTTGTCTTTCTTCTCCGGCGATTGTTGGAAGAAGAATTTTTTGCGGATGGTAACCTGCTCGGCGGTCGTGCGCTCGAATTGCACTGCAGAATCCGACTCGGCAGATGCAGTGAATTCGGAAAGCGTAAACCCGGGCGGCTGCTCGATAAGAGCACCGATCGGCGCGTTTTCGGCCGAATTCAAAGCGACGCGCTGCCCTTTTTCGGCGACCTGCCTGAGTAAGACTGCTTCTTTGATGCCACCGCCGCGATTTGTCAGGCGCAGCTCGACGTCCGAATTGCGAAGCGTTTCTATTTTCTCGGGAGAACTCCAAACTGATTCGACAGATTTCGGCGCAACCTCAGGAGAGGCAGGCGGCGTTGGGGAAGCGCCGAAAACTGTCGGAGTCGCCGTGGGAGAAGCCTGCCCGGGCGTAATATTGACTGGCGCAGGCCTCGGCGGCGTCTGCTTTGCCAGATAGACTTCCCAGAGCACGAGCCCAAGCACGCAAAGAACAACGACAATCCACGCAGTTCGATCCATAAAAAATCATGCCGAAGCGGCTATTCACAAACAGGCTCGCGGCTGCGCGCAGGTTGTGGAACGGGGTCTTCCCCTGCCCCGCCCCAAGGTTGGCATCTCGCCAATCGTTTCAATCCCAGCCAGCTTCCACGCGTGAGGCCATGCGTCTCCACGGCTTCCAAAAAATACGCTGAGCACGACGGCGTAAATCGACAGCCCGAGCCGGGACCGCCGAGCAAACAAAGAAGCGGCGAGAGCGTGCATTGATAAATGCGAATGAAAAGACGAACCAAACCGAGCATCAGAGCGCTAGAATAAAAGCGCGCTTTGCCAGACGCAACCACTCATCTTCGAGGGCGCCATAACTGGCATTCGCACCATCGCGTCTGGCGACGAGCACAATCCAAAAATCTTGTCGAAGATCGTGTTGATGGGCACGCACGATCTCCCGCAGACGGCGTCGAAGACGATTGCGAACCGTTGCGCCGCCGACGCTTCGCGTGGTAACAAATCCGACCCGGGACGAACCGGCATTTTGCACAGCGAGCACACCAAGCGTCATCAATTTTCCACGCTTTGCGTAGCCTTTTTGTTTCACGCGCGCGAATTCCGACGCGCACGTTAATCGCCGGCTTTTCGGGAAAGAAAGACTTCTTACCGACATGCGCCTGATGTATCGCTAGTTTGCTTCGAGCGCGCACTAGAACCCTGCGGAAGCTCTATCGCATATTTCGTGCGCGCCTTTTCGCCGTGATGTTCCATCTACAGCAAAAGCAAATAACCGCCTCAACCTTACGGACTCGGCGACGAAGTAATCGTGCTGGACTCCATTTGCGTCTCGCTGCTGGGTGAAGAGGTCGCATCAATCGTCGTGTCCGGTTCCGCATCGCCACTGGGTGAAGAGGTCGCATCAATCGCCGTGTCCGGTTCCGTCTCGCCGCTGGGTGAAGAGGTCGTATCATTCGTCGTGTCCGTCTCCGTCTCGCCGCTGGGTGAAGGCGTCGGAGCAATCGTCGTGTCCGTCTCCGTCTCGCCGCTGGGTGAAGGCGTCGCAGCAATCGTTGGGCCGGTCTCGGTTTCGCTCGACGTAGCTGGAGTTGGATTCACTACGGTCGTATTCGATTCCTGTTCTTGGGCACGCGGATTGACCGTGGTTTGTTTTTGTTCACAACTCACAAGCAATGCGGCACCGACGACGATAAGTATGTGTTTCTTCATAGACAAAGCACCCGGTTCGCCCCCGAAACGAATTCGGGAGAAAACTTTCGAAAATGAAGCGCCCCGGGAAACTTAGGGAGTCGGCGAAGAAGTTGTCGTTGTGCTGGATTCCGTCTTTGTCTCGCTACTGGGGGAAGACGTATTGATCGTCGTGTCCGTCTCGGTTTTGCTCGAAGTAGCCGGAGATGGATTCACCACGGTCGTATTGCTTTCCTTTTTCTCGGCGGGGGGATTAGTCACAGTCGTCTCCTTTTGCTCGCAAGCCGACAGCAACGCTAATCCGACGAGCAGATAAATGTATTTCTTCATACGTACAAATCGAATTTCCGAACGATGCTAGCTGTGGTTTACGGAGTGGCCGCCGGCGAAGCTGTGTCCGTCGGGCTCGCAGTGGTAGTTGTTGTCGTTGTTTCGGACGAAGCCGTAGCTGTCGGACTTGCCGCCGCCGGCTCGGTTGTTTCGGTCTTTTGCTCACACGCCGCGAGAAGGGCGGCACTGGCCAGAATGCAGATGTATTTTTTCATATTGGTAGTTGGAAAGGGTATATTGCTTTAATTGATTAATCGGAGCAAGGCACTTTTTGGCCCTATCGGAATTTCTTCTTCAGCAGCAAATACTTGATAATCGCCGGTTAAAGTGGGGGCTCATATTTGAGGCCGTGCGCATCCGCCACTGCCCGACAAGTAAGCCGTCCATCGCGTGTGTTGATGCCGCCAACCAGGGCAGGTTGTTTTTTGCATGCGCCTTCCAGGCCGAAATCCGCGAGCAATTCCACGTAGCCGTAGGTGACGTTAGTAAGCGCCTGCGTGGCGGTGCGCGCGTACGCGGCGGGCATGTTCGCCACGCAGTAGTGCGTAACACCTTCCTCAACATAAACCGGATTAAAATGCGTCGTTGGTCGCGACGTTTCAGCACAACCGCCTTGATCAATCGAGATGTCCACAAGCACGCTCCCGGGTTTCATTTTTCTCAACATCGCGCGCGTAATTAACTTCGGAGCTTTTGCTCCGGGCAATAGGACGGCGCCAATCAACAAATCGCATCCCGGCATCAGATCGTGCAGATTCGCTTCGCTGGAATAAAACGTGTGCGCATTTTTCATTGTCATATCGAGAAAGCGCATTCGATCGAGATCGACATCCATGATCTTTACATCTGCGCCGAGACCAGTCGCCATTCGCGCCGCGTTAACACCAGAGGTTCCACCGCCAAGCACAACAACGCGCCCAGGCAAAACGCCGGGCACGCCGCCCAGCAGTACGCCACTGCCTCCGTTGTGTTTCGCCAGGAAATATGCGCCCATCACCACCGACATTCGACCGGCGATTTCACTCATCGGCTCGAGCAGGGGCAACCGGTTATTGACCTGGATGGTTTCGTAGGCAACCCCAGTCACGCCCGATTTCAGCAATGCTTCGGTGAGCGGTTTGCTGGCGGCCAAATGCAAATAGGTGAAAAGAATCTGTCCTTTGCGCAACAGCGGAAATTCCGCTTCCAACGGCTCCTTCACTTTCACAATCATGTCCGCGCGCGCAAAAACGTCTTTCACCTGATCGACGATCTCTGCATCAGCCTTAGCATATGTCTCATCTGGATACCCAGAGCCAGCGCCAGCGTTTTTTTCCACCAGCACCGAGTGACCGTGCCGTGTGAGCTGATTTACGGCCGAAGGCAGCAAGGCGACGCGCTGCTCCTGTTCTTTAATTTCTTTCGGGACGCCGATAATCATCTAAGAAAGTGAATGGTGATAAGTGATCAGTGAATTGCGGTAAAGAGAAATCCAGTGACACGATTAGCTGAATTTTCTATTCACTAGTCACTATTCACTAATTCAGAGACGGATCATCCGGCGCCGCCGCAAGCATTTTATACCACGGTCCCAGCCCGCGCATGATGTCGAACCAAAGTTTCGGCAGGCGGTCGAGTTTGAGGACGGCGCGACTGGGCTTCTGCACGATCCAAGCCTTCTGTTTCATTTCAGTCTCAAGTTGGCCTGCCCCCCAACCCGCGTAGCCCACAAATGCGCAGATCGAACTCGATTTCTGATCGGCCCCTTCGTTCGCCTTCTCCAAAGCAATATTGTGATTGAGTTTAAGTCCTGCGCCTTTCTGCCATTCAAAGGCTGCAAATATCAGTTGGTTCTTGCCAACCGGCCCACCCAGAAAAACGGGCACGTCCGCCAATCCTTCAGGCGGCACGTCCGTAACGAGGTCGGCCACTTGTTTTTCGAGCGGGCGATTAATAATGACACCGAGTGCGCCGTCGTTCGGGTCATGCGCGGAAATGAAGAGCACGGTGCGCCGAAAATTCGGATCAAGCATGTTCGGGTGAGCGACAAGCAATGAACCGGCGAGGTTCAGCGGCGTTTCGCCATCCAGATTACGCATGGAAAACTAGAACCCTCCGATCCGGGACGCGCAAGTGCTGCATTATGTTTGACCATAAGATGCACCGAGATCCAATCGGTGAACGCGAAAGATCGACATCTCCTTTGCAAACCCGGCAACACGCCGCATAAATTCCCGGAAAAATTTGTTGCCACCAGCCGCAACCTCGTTTACTAGCGTCGAAGTTTTCCACGATTGTTCTGGGGGGAACAGCCGCCCTTCACGTCCATCGGGCGTGGGGGGCGGTACTTTTTTGCGGACGAAAGTCCGCCTCTCCAATCTTGCTCTTTCTCGATGAATGCTCGAACAAGGGAAGGGAAACGCCCAACGTCTAACGCTCAATGTCCAAATCAGCACTCTCGGGACGAATCTCCTGGCCAACTGCGTCCGCGCTGATGGCGCTCATCATCGCGATTGTCGTCGTGATCATCTTTGTGCGTCTGGAAACCTGGCCGGCCCGGACGGCACGGCAAAGCACCGCCGAGCTCGAGAAGTTAGGCAAGGACCTGCGCTCTGCTTTCATCGATATCGCGCACTTGCAGCCGCGCATCACGATCAACAACCGCGTCTATATGGAGCAAACCACGCCGGTGAGCGAACTGGTCGTGTTGTCGCGACGCATCGAAGTGGAACACGAATTCTTGCATACCTGGATCGGGAGCTCGAAGCGGGTAAAGCTGCATGCCACATTCACCGTCAAAGCCGGGTTCGATTTGCGGCAGAATTTGTCAGTCGATATTCGACCGGGCGAGATCATCATTCAGCTCCCGCACGCGCAAATTCTCGGTATCGAGCAGAATCAGGTGGACGTTCTCACCTTTGAAAATGGACTTTGGAATCGCATCTCCGGAGAGGATGTGCAGAGTGAATTGTCGATCTTGCCTCAACTCGCCCGCGAAAAAGCAGCGGAAAGCGGCTTGCCTGCTGAAGCCGAGCGCGCCTTGCAGCGGCAACTCGATGAGCGCATTCGCACGCGCCAGCCACTGCGCTTGATCTTCAAGGATGAAAAGAAAAGTGAATAGTAAAAGCGATTGATCGCCGAGCCGGTTTAACCGATCAGCGTTCACTGATCACGATTCGCGCTTTTGCCAACCGATGTCATTGAAAACACGATTTTTGCTGGCCGCTTTGCTGATTGTTCTGGCCGCGCTGCTGGCGATGTGGTTTTCACCAACTGCCGTTTCCAACGGCGTTCGCTGGTGGGCCTGGTGGAAAGCCAGCCAGGAAGGGCTCGTTGTTACCATCGACAAAATCGACGCTCCCTTTCTGCGGCCGGTCGTGATTCGCGGCTTTCGCGTGGCGAGCCTTCCGAGGAATGCCTTCCGCATCGATCTCACTGTAACGCAAGCGATACTCGATTTGAATTTCAAGCGCATTTTGCTGCACACGCGAGGCCGCGCGATTCGCACTCTTTCGATTCAGGGGTTGCGTGGCGAATTGCGCCACAGCAACCCACCCGGGCATGCGATCACGCAGCGCGGCTGGCTAACACTGCAAAAATTGCTCCCGCAAAATCTCAGCATTGCCAGTTCGGACGTACGCCTTGAAAACGGCCCAACCGTTATTTTGCTGCGAAACACTTTACTGTCCGCAAGCGAAACAGAAGCTGGTCGTTTTACCGCAGCGGAAGCCATAATTGCATCGCCGTGGTTTCGACAAACGTTTTCAAATCTGCACGGGGCGACCAATTGGCAGGATAATCGCCTGACGTTCGCCGGCCTGGCGCTCACCCCTGGTCTCGATCTTCAAGCCATCACAGCCGACCTGTCGCATCTTGGTGAACAGCGCATCGGGTTGGAATTTGATGCAGACGCGTTTGGCGGAAAAATTCG
>QHOD01000343.1 GCA_003218615.1 Verrucomicrobiota bacterium | reverse complement strand
TCCACCAGACATTTCTTCGGGACCATGCCCACAATCTCGGACCCCGTGACGCGCAAGCCGCGTTTACTTGCTGCTTCGACGCAGGCATCGAACGCCGCATGCAACGGCGTCTCTTCGATGTTCGTTAGGTTCATCGAGACTTGGGCGATCCCATATTCCTTCACAAACCAGCCGATCGCCTTGACGTGTTTCAACACCCCTGGAATGCGAACTGGTTCGCCGTTCGCATCCAAAACCGGTTTCCCGTATGGCGTACCGTCCTCCGTTTTGACGCGGCCCTGCTCTCGAACATCGAAAGCGACGGAATTCGCGCGTCTCACCGCTTTCGTGTTCAGGTTCACATTGTAAGCGACCAAAAAATCTTTTCGCCGCTCGTTCGTAGAGATAAATCGGGATATTCAGTTCCTCGCCAACGCGCTTTCCCAGCTGGTTTGAGCAGGTGATTGCTTCTTCCCAACTGACGTTGCTCACGGGAATGAATGGGCAAACATCGGTCGCGCCCATGCGCGGATGCGCGCCTTTATGTCTCCGCATATCGATGAGCTCGGCCGCCTTCTTGATACCGCAAAATGCGGCTTCCACTGCAGCCTCGGGACTGCCCACAAAAGTTACCACGGTCCGATTCGTACTCGCGCCGGGATCGACATCGAGCAGCGAAACGCCTTCCACGGACCCAATCGCGTCGGTGATTTGCCGAATCACATTCAAATCGCAGCCTTCAGAAAAATTCGGCACGCACTCGATCAGTTTTTGCATGATATCCACTGGAACGTATTCGTTTTTTAATCCCGCGCTTGCGGCCGCATCGGGATGTCGATCTTGCGTTCCCCAGCAAACTTGATCGCTTTCGAATAACCGGCGTCGGCGTGGCGGAGAATGCCCGTGCCGGGGTCGCTGGTGAGGACGCGCTCAAGCCGGCGTTTGGAGTTTTCGCTGCCATCTGCCACCACGACCATGCCGGCATGTTGCGAATAACCGATGCCGACTCCGCCGCCGTTGTGAATCGATATCCAGGACGCGCCAGCCGCCGTGTTGATAAGGGCGTTCAGCAAGGCCCAATCGGCGATTGCGTCGCTGCCATCGAGCATCCCTTCGGTTTCGCGATTGGGCGACGCAACCGATCCCGCATCCAGATGATCGCGGCCGATCACTATCGGCGCCTTGATTTCACCGCGTTTCACAAGCTCGTTCATCGCGACGCCAAACTCGGCGCGCTCACCGTAACCGAGCCAGCAAATCCGCGCAGGCAACCCTTGAAATTGAATTCGTTCGCGCGCGAGTTTCATCCAGCGAGCCAGCGTGGACGAATGTATTCTGGAACGAACCCGGGAATATCAAATGCGTTCTCGATGCCCGCTTTTTTCGCCTGGGCGCGGATGTTGTTGCCGTAATCGAATGTGACGGCACCTTTGTTTTGCAGCCCGAGCATCGCTTCCACATGAACGGCCATCGAATGCATGGCCCTCTCAATGTATTCCTCGGGGTTTTCCCGCCGCAAAGCGAGCGCGTCGTCGAGCGAGATGCCATGGGGCACGTAGCCGTTTAACGCGTCGTGTGCGCTGGTTTGATCGGTGAGAACGTCTGGAACGATGCCGCGCTTCACGATTTCCGGCAGGACATCGGCGCAGTTGCCAACGAGGCCGACTGAAATCGCCTGTCGATCTTTGCGCGCGTTATCGATCAACTTGAGCGCTTCATCGAGCGACCACGCAATCTTGTCACAATAACCGCTCTTCAATCTTTTCTCGATTCGCGCAGGATCGACATCGACGCCGAGTAAGAGCGCGCCGTTCATGGTCGCGGCCAGCGGCTGTGCGCCGCCCATTCCGCCAAGGCCGCCGGTGAGAACAAATTTTCGTTCCAGCGATCCATCGAAATGTTTCACCCCCGCCGCGGCGAACGTCTCGAATGTTCCCTGCACGATTCCCTGGCTTCCAATGTAAATCCACGAACCGGCGGTCATTTGGCCATACATGGTGAGTCCGAGGCGTTCCAGCCGATTGAACTCGGCATAATTGTTCCATTGACCGACCAGATTTGAATTCGCGATCAGAACTCGCGGCGCTTCATCGTGCGTGCGAAATTTGCCAACTGGTTTCCCGGATTGCACGAGCAGCGTCTCGTCATTTTCAAGCTCGCGCAGGGAACGCACGATCGCATCGAACGCTTCCCAACTTCTCGCGGCGCGCCCTGTTCCGCCATAGACTACGAGCCGGTCCGGAGCTTCGGCCACATCGGGATCGAGATTGTTCATCAGCATCCGCATGGCTGCTTCCTGATGCCAGCCTTTACAACTTCGTTCGCTGCCACGCGGTGCGTGGATGATTCGTTTTCCGCTCATAATTTTTCGTCCCGAAAACCTTCGGCATCAAAATCGCCTCTACGAATCGCTTCAGCAACACGCGCGATATCGCCGGAGAGCGCACGATCCTGCGTGAGCGGCCGCGCGATTTTCCGCAGCGCATCGAACGCTCGTTCCACGCCAACGCCGGCTTTGAGCGGACGCCGATGTTCCAAGCCTTCGGCGGCAGCAAGCAGTTCGATGGCGAGTAAATTTTCGGCAAGATTGACAATCGATCGCAGTTTCAGCGCGCTCGTCATTCCCATGGAAACATGATCCTCTTTGCCGCCGGACGTGGTGATGTTGTCAACACTTGCAGGATGCGCCAGCACGCGCGCCTCATTGAGCAACGAGGCAGCAGCGACGTGGGCGATCATGAAACCGGATTGCAGGCCGGGCTGACGCGCCAGAAATGCCGGAAGCCCTTCATTCTTGTCTGGATTATTCAAGCGATCGATCCGGCGTTCGCTAATGCTCATGAGGTCGACAATTGCAATCGCGGCGTAATCAAACGCGAGCCCAAGCGGAGCACCGTGGAAATTGCCGCCCGAAATGACATCACCGCTCTCGGCGAACACCAGCGGATTATCGGTCGCTGAACCGGATTCAACCAGGAGCACGTTCTCACAATGTGACAGTGCACCGCGGACTGCGCCGTGTACCTGCGGCATGCAACGCAGGCTGTAGGCGTCCTGGATCCGCGGATCGTCCTCCAAGTGCGATTCTCGAATCTCACTTCCCTCTAAGATCGACAACAGATGTTTGGCCACGGCTTTTTGGCCGGGATGCGGCCGCGCCTCTTGCAAACGCAAATCGAACGCGGCAGGAGTCCCTTTGAGCGCCTCGAGGGTCATCGCGCCGGAAACATCAGCGACACATCCGAGCCGCTTTGCGCGTAGAAGAGCGAGTCCGCCCACAGCATGCATCGCCTGCGTGCCATTGAGCAGGGCCAGCCCCTCTTTTGCTTCGAGACGCTCAGGCTGAAGTCCAGCG
>QHOD01000089.1 GCA_003218615.1 Verrucomicrobiota bacterium | reverse complement strand
TTTGAACCATTCCGAAAGAGCGTTCGTGCATTTCGCCCCGACGCCGTGCAACCCGCCGGAATATTTGTAGGCGCCTTGTCCAAATTTTCCGCCGGCGTGCAAATTTGTCAGCACCAGTTCAATGGCCGGCATCTTCCATTTCGGGTGGATGTCCACAGGAATGCCGCGACCATTGTCCCGCACGGACACCGAGCCATCGACGTGAACGGCCACTTCAATTTTCGTGCAAAATCCCGCGAGATGTTCGTCAATCGAATTATCAAGCACCTCGAAAACTAAATGGTGCAGGCCGCGCTCATCCGGGTCTCCGATGAACATTCCAGGACGCTTCCGAACTGCCTCGAGTCCCTCCAATTTGTCGATCTGGGCCGCGTCGTACTTTTGCGCTGCGCCGATTCCGGTCACCGAATTCCGGGCCGATTTTTCGACCGGAGTTTCTTCTTGAACTTGCGCCATAGAAACGGGTCAAGCGACCCTTATGGATTAAGATAACCGGAAGTAGCTCAGAAACAACAAATAATCTCGTGGTTCCGAACGGGTTATTTGCGCTACCGGTTGAAGGCGCCACGGCCGCCCGGCCCATGATATTGTGGTTCGCGCCGGCGCCTTGTTCTCGGGATTTTTGCTGCCTTGACCGCCCTCTTTTCGGCTCCGAAAATAGCTTTGCAAAATGCGATTCCAAACCCTCTCTGAAGCACGCTGGATTTTTGCGATTTTAGTCCTGTTCGCAGTGGTCGGCTGGCTCATCGCAGGGTGGTTATCAATGCTTTTTCTGGTGCTGCTTTTTTGCACCGTTGCGTTTTTCCGTGACCCGAATCGTCGGGTACCGCCTGACCCGCACCTGATCGTGGCTGCTGCCGACGGAACGGTCGCCGACATCGCCGAGGTGGATGAGAACGAGGTTCTCAAAACAAAAACGCGCCGTGTCGGAATTTTCTTGTCGATCTTCGATGTTCACACCAATCGCGCGCCAATCGATGGTCGGGTGATTTACCGCCAGCATCGAGAAGGACTGTGTCTCGACGCGCGACGCCCGGAGTGTTCGGAGAAGAATGAATCGATGACGTGGGCGCTCGAAAATCCGCGCGTCGCAATTGTGGTTCGCCAGCTCACCGGCGCAATCGCGAGACGCATCGTGGCCTGGGCGGAGATTGGCGATGAATTAAAAAAAGGCCAGCGCTTTGGAATGATTCGCTTCGGTTCACGAACCGAAGTATATTTGCCGCTCGCCGCCACCGTGCTGGTGAAGGTGGGGGATCACGTGCTCGGCGGATCGACAATCATTGCGCAACTCCCCGATCAATGAGCGAACAGAATCACGCCAAGATTTATCTACTGCCGAATTTAATGACGGCAGGGAATTTGTTTTGCGGCTTTACCGCTACGCTCAAAATCCTCGAGGGTGCCTTACTTCAAAGTTCCAATTCGGACGCCGCGGGCGATCTCTTTCATACCGCCATCTGGTTCATTCTCGCCGCCTGTTTTTTTGATCTGCTCGATGGCCGGCTCGCACGTCTCGGTGGACATGAGAGTGTGTTTGGTCGCGAATTCGATTCTCTGGCTGACATTGTTTCATTCGGCGTTGCACCAGCGCTAATGGTTTATCGGATCGTTCTCCAGGAATTTCCGCGCGCCTGTTGGATCATTGCGTTTATCTATCTCGCGTGCGGTGCGCTGCGTCTGGCACGCTTCAACACCGCGTCTGCCAATCACGAAACGGCCGATACTGATAGCCAAAAAAATTTCACCGGTTTTCCCATTCCCTCAGCTGCTGGCCTCATCGCATCCATCACTCTTTTTCTGCTCTGGCTGGCCGAAGGCGAACATCATCTCGGCAACTGGAAATTCGTTTTGCCGCCGCTCATGCTTTTTCTCTCCTTTATGATGTTCAGCCGGTTCCAGTATCCGAGCTTCAAGGCGGTGAATTGGAAGACGAAAAAATCGATCCCGCGTTTTCTTATTATCAGTCTCGTATTGATTTTCACCGTCATGAATTATGAATGGATGCCGGCGGTGCTGTTCCTGGTTTATTTGCTTTACGGAGTGCTGCGGCCCTGGCTGTCGCGCGAATGGCGGCGCGAAATCGAAGAAGAAATAGGCGAAGAACAAGCCGAGGAAGCTCCCGAGAGCACGTCCTAACAAGTCCGCGCAAGCGATGCCGCTTGCGAACCACGGAAACGCAGCCAGAGGCATGCGCTACTTTTGATTTAGGCGCGCCAGAATTTCCGGATCGCGAACGTCGGCCCATTCGCCGGTCAACTCGAGCGCTTTTACCTTTTTTCCCGACCGTGCAAGTTCGCGAACGGCATCCGTCAATTCGTACTCACCCCGCGGTGAACGTTTCAACTTTGCCGTGAATTCGAAAATGCTCGGTCGAAACACGTAAATACCGGCGTTATACCACGGACTCGTTGCCTGGCCCGCCTTTGATTTTTCGCGAAGATCGACAAGTTCCATTTGGTCGTTCACGAAAACCGCGCCGCCTTTGCTTACGTCTTCGCCGCTCGTGATGCTAATAATCGCTTCGACATCGTTGGGAAGATCGACAAGTGGTTTGTAGTTGGCCGGATCGACGAGGATGTCGCCATAACCTAAAATGAACGGCGAATCTCCTGCAAAATTGCGCGCCAGATCAACAACGCGTCCCGTGCCATCCTGCACGACTTGCGTCGCGTATTGGATAGCGATGTTGTAACGAGAGCCGTCGCCAAAGAAATTTTGCACCACATCGGCTCGGTAACCGACAATAATCAGGAATGCGCGCACACCCGCCTCGCGCAATCCCTCGACGGTGCGCTGTAAAACCGGTTTGCCGCGCACTTCGATCATCGGTTTGGGAAGATCGGCAGTCAGCTCGCGCATTCGAGTGCCGCGCCCGGCCGCGAGCAGAACCGCCTTATCTATCCTCGCCATGAATTAACTTTGCGGGCTGGCCGTATAGGCGCCATGAATAGTTTGCCGCATTACTACTATTTACCAGTCACGGATCACTATTCACTCTTCTTTGCCTCACTGATCAGGAGCGCGGGCAAATTGGCTTGTTTAATCAATTCGCTCACTTTCGGAACGTCCTCATTCTTGAGCTGCGCCCATTTTTTCAACTGTTCTTCCAACTGGCTGCTCAACAACTGGAAAACATCCAACTGCGGTTTGGTCGGCTCGGTATCGCCTGCCTCGATTACGTGGCTGAAAGTGTCAAACCGTTCGTTCAGCATGTTCGGGAAAGCGAGGTTCGCTTCCGAGCCTTTCATGTTTACTTGAATGAGTTTCTGCTCGACTTCTGACATTTTGTGATCGAGCGCGTCGGCGGCATCCAGTGCCGGTTTCAGACGTTGATCGTCGCCAAAGCGTTTGTGCAGGCTTTGAATCTGAGATCTGAGATTGCGGATTTCGTTGACAGCCTGATGCAGCTGTGAAATTCGATTGTTCACCTGGGTCGCTAAAGTGGACTGTTTTTGCAGCGCCGACTCCTGTCCTTTCGTTCGCGGATCGATCACCAAATGCAGCGGGGCAGTCTGCGACTTCCCGCCAACAGTCAGTTTCACTTGATAATCGCCCGGCAATGCCAGCGGGCCCTTGGGACCTGTTCCAGAATAAAACGCGCCTGGGATTTGAATTGGATCATCGTAGCGCAGGTCCCATGCAAACCGGTTCATTCCTTCGTTGGCTGGAATCGTCTTCACCCGCTCGATGCGGTCCGGCCATTCGGGTGGCTGCTCGCCTTCCTTTTTTTCTTTGCTGGAAAGGTGCCTGACCACTTTGCCCGAAGCATCAAGGATATCGAGCGAGACTTCCTCTTTTGGTGCGGTCTTAAAATAATAATCGATGATTGCCCCGGGCGGCGGGTTGTCACCCACTGGCTGGCGTTTATCGAATTCCTCCGGGTAATGCAGACGCAATGCGGTCTGCGGTTGATAGAGCATCACGTCCGCCTGCGCGGACTGGGCGCTCGCCTGACGGAGCGGCGTCAGGTCATCGAGCACCCAGAATGAGCGTCCGTGCGTCGCCACCACCAGATCGTCATCTTTGACGACAAGATCGTGAATTGGCGAGACGGGCAGATTCAACTGCAACGGTTGCCAATGCGCGCCGTCATCGAACGAAACGAAGACGCCGAGTTCCGTTCCAGCGTAGAGTAAACCTTTGTGCTTGGGATCTTCGCGCACGGCGTGGACATACGCGCCGTCGGGAATTCCACTGACAATTGCGCTCCATGTTTTCCCTAAATCGGTCGTCTTGAAAATATATGGCTTGAAATCGTTCAGTTTATGTCGATCTACCGCGACGTACGCGGTGTCGCCGTCGTGGGGAGACGGATCAATAAGATCGACAGTGCTCCACTCCGGCATTTTCGGCGTGACCTTCGACCAATGCTGGCCGTCGTCAGTTGTGACGTGGAGCAATCCATCGTCCGTTCCGGCCCAGAGCGTTCCCTTTTTTACCGGAGATTCCGCGAGCGCAAACACTGTGTCGTAATATTCGACTGAAGTAATGTCATTGGTCAGCGGACCGCCGCTTGGTTGTTGCTTCGATTTATCGTTGCGCGTGAGATCGCCGCTGATTTGGGTCCAGCTTTGTCCGTGATCGGCAGATTTGAAAACAGCTTCGCCGGCCGTGTAGAGTACATCCGGATTATGCGGTGAAAGCATGAGCGGCGTGACCCATTGAAAACGATGGACCAGGTCGGCAGCGCCATGTCCCGAGTTATCAAGCGGCCAGACGCTCACGTCCTGCACTTCCTTCTTACTTTTATCGTAGCGAGTAATGTAACCTTCGTTGTTTGAATAAATGATGTGCCAGTCGCGCGGATCGGGCACGACGAAGCCGCATTCACCGCCGCCTGCCACGAACCAATCCGCCGATCCAATCGCACCCCAATCAGTTCGGCTCGCAATGCCAACGTTAGAGTTGTCCTGTTGCGCGCCGTAAATGTGGTAAGGGAACGCGTTGTCCACTGCAACGTGATAAAACTGTGCGGTCGGCTGGTTATTTTGTGTGGTCCATGTTTTGCCCCCATCGGTCGAAATGCTTACGCCGCCGTCATTCGCATTGCCCATTCGATTCGGATTTTGCGGATCAATCCAGAGACCATGATGGTCTCCGTGCCGTGCCGGCAAGAGATTGAAAGTCTTGCCGCCATCGACTGAACGGAAGAGACCGGTGTTCACGATATAGGCGGTGTCTGGCGATTTCGGATCAGCGTAAACCTTGCTGAAATACCAGGCACGCTGACGAAATCGGCCGTCGTCGTTCACGCGGGTCCAATGCTGGCCGGCATCATCGGAGCGATAGAGTCCACCCTCTTTCGCCTCGATGATCGCATAAACGCGATTGGAATCGGCCCCGGAAACGGCGATGCCGATCTTGCCGAGAATGCCTTCAGGAAGACCATTTCCCTCGAGACGTTTCCACGTAACGCCATTGTCTTCCGATCGATAGAGTCCGCTGCCCGGGCCACCACTGGAGAAAAACCATGGCTGCCGGCGCGCCTGCCAAAGCGATGCGAAAACGATGTTTGGATTATGCGGATCGAAAACAACGTCGATCCCGCCTGTATTTTCGTCTTTCGATAAAACTTTCGTCCACGTTTTGGCACCGTCGGCCGTACGAAAGATTCCGCGTTCTTGGTTTGGCCCAAACGCGTGACCGAGCGCCGCTACCAACACCACATTTTCATTTCTTGGATCGACAATGAGCGCGCCAATTTGGCGGCTGTCTTTCAAGCCGACATTCGTCCATGTTTTCCCGCCATCGATGGACTTGAAGACTCCGGTGCCGTACGTCGTGTTGCCGCGGATCGCCGCTTCTCCAGTGCCGGCGTAGATTACATTGTGATCGGACGGCGCGACGGCGATCGCGCCAATGGAGGAAATAGGTTCCTTATCGAATAACGGAGTCCAGTTCGCGCCACCGTCGATTGTTTTCCAAACGCCGCCCGCGACCGCGCCGAAATAATACGTGTCCGGTTCGCCGGGCACGCCTTCGATCGTCAACGCGCGGCCGCCGCGGAACGGACCAATTTGCCGCCATTGCATTCCCTGGAACAATTTTTCATCAATGGCTCCAGGCGGCGCAGGCGATCGAGTAGCTGCAGGCGTGAGAGTTGGAGTCGGCACGCCTGGACCGCCCCCACGCGGAGTTGGATTAACCGCAAAGACGACTGAACAACCAAAAAGAAAGACGGCCAAAACGAAATGACCGGAGAACCGAGAGCGGAAAATAGACAGAATCATCCGCTAAGGTGGGAGAGATGTGTCGGCGTTCAACTGGAATCGCGCGATTTGTAACCTGCTCCTGTTGCCGAGTTGAGCGCAATGCGGTCTAGACGTTCGTTATTGACCAGAACTTTCGAAAGGCGGCCGGCCAGGTGCGGTCGATCACACTTTTGCGGGCGCGACTGCCCATGCGTTCACGCAATGAACGATCGACAACCAGCGTGCGGATGGCGCGCACGAAATCATCGACATCGTGCGATTTGGTGATGAGGCCGGTCTCGTTCTCTGTCACCAATTCCTTTGGTCCGCCCGAATCGGAAACAACGACCGGCACGCCGGAGGCCTGCGCTTCGATGATGACATTACCAAACGTATCAGTCGTGCTGGGAAAAACAAAAATGTCGGCCGACGCGTAGGCGGCGGCCAAATCTTTGCCAGTGAGATAGCCGGTGAAAAAGGCTTCGGGCAACGATCTCGAAAATTCTTCCGAATACGGGCCGTGCCCGACGACGAAAAGCTGGATTGGTAATCCCTCTTCGCGCAGGCGGCGATATGCAGTGGCTAGGAGATCGAGGTCTTTCTCACGCGAAACCCGGCCAACATAAAGAAGGCGAACCTCGCCATTTTGCGCGCCAAATTTTTCGAAAAACGTGGGATCGCGTCGCGCCGGGTGAAAAAGTTCGGTGTCGAGGCCGCGCGGGAAGATTTTCAGTTTCGTCGGATCGAAGCCGCGCTTGATCCAACTTTGACGATATTCTTCCGAGTTGACGAAGACGGTGTCGAGCTGGCCGTAAAACCAGTGCATGTAACGCCACGCCACGCTTTCGAGGAAGCTGTCCTCAGTGAGAATGCGGATGTATTGCGGAAAATCGGTGTGATAAATGCCGCTCGTTTGCAGGTTGAGCAGCTTGGCTGCAAGTAACCCGGTCAAGCCGATCGGTCCCGGCGTGCTGATGATAATCTCGGTGAATTTTTCGCGCTGGATGTAATCGAGAATTTGGAGAACTGGCGGGAAACTGAGTTTTTGCAGTTCGTACTCGGGCAACTCGAATTCACCGATCGGCTTGAAATTCTTGATCGGGACATCGTCTGTTTGTAGCTCGTTGCGCGAAACCACTACGGTTAATTCCTTCCCGGCTGCGACGCCGGCGGCGGTCATTTTGCGGATTGTCGTCGCGACACCATTGACATCGTCCAGCGTGTCGGTGAACCACGCGCGTTTGCGATTTTGCAGCGCGACTGGAATTTGGCCAGTCAGTTCCTTGAAAATTTGACGTAACCATTTTCGCGAGGGCGCCTGGCTGTGAAACCCGTAGATGTACGGCGCCAGGATCACGAGAATCGGTGCGATCGCGCTCAGCGCCTGCATGCTTTCGACCATGTTCCCGCTGCTGATCTGCTGAACGAATTTCTGAAAAAACCGAAACGTGAGCTGCTCGGCGACCATGTTCGCCATGAGAAACGTGCGGCGCTCCGGTTCGCTCACCGAATCCAATCGCTCGGCAAGTTTCGCCTTTACTTCCGGCCGCGCGAAATAACCGGAAAGCTCTTTCCAGAGCGAGACGTTCGCCGGCTTCAAGAGTTCGAAGATTTTTCCAGACATCACAGCTTGCCCGGCCAAACTCGCTTTTTCAGCCAGCGTGAATTCCGTCGGATCGCGACCTTCCATAAAACGCGAAAACATTTGTTCGAGCAGGGCGCCGCTCGGGCCGAGTTTTTCATGGAAGTGATCCTGAATGAAGCAAGCCACCGTGTTGTAAAACCCGTGGGAGAGGGCGAGAGGAGTTCCGCCCTGGCCGTGTGCGCTGCAATTGCCGGCGCGAACGTGCTCGAGAAACTGTTGCACGGAATCAGCCGGAGGCGTTTCGGTAAACGCTGAGGCAATAAACATGCCGCCGTGATCATCGGAGCCGCCGATCAAAATCTTTTTCCACGGCTCCGCATGGGTGGGGGCTAAATTGTGCTTTTCGGCTAACTTGTCGATCTTCTCTGACGTAAGCGAACCAAACAGTCTCTGTGCAAGCTCACTCAAGAGCGCGTCTCGCAAGCCATTAATCCCTTCAAAGTGCTTGAAGAGAAGGATGAGTCGCTCAAGATGCGATGCTTCGAGCTTGCCGTTAATGCTGTAGAAGGGATGGGCAACTGCATGCGCGATTTGAGACGTGTGGAGGTAGCGCTGCAGCTCAAAGATGTTGTCCCGGGCACGTTCGATATCGCGGTGCTGCGCTTCTGAGATGCCCCAGACCAAGACGTGAATTTTGCATTGGTCTTGCGGAAAATAGGTGGTAACCTGTTCACTGACAAAAGTGTGCGGCAGATTACTGATTTGCAGAGAGCCCTCGATCGTATCGTGATCTGTGATCGTGACGTAATCCATCCCCAGCTTCAGCAACTCACCATACAGTTCCCTCGGATCAGTGTAGCTGTCGGGAAAATCCAAACGCCGGAACAGCCATTCCTCGGAGCGCGCGCTGTAGCGCGAATGAATATGCAGGTCACACTTGCTCATCTCAGACTCCGCGCCCTCAGTCTTTGTTCGGCGACCCAGTCCTGGTAGGTCGTGGCGGCCCTCCGTTCACTCGTCGCTTCGATGAGATCGAGAATCTGCCGCCAAATTTCCGGATGAGAATAGTCGGGTGGATGAATGCTGATGCGAAGAAGCGGATTGCTTTTCAAGAGCCGGAACAGCGTCGCATTCCAACCACGGCTCACGGCTCGCCGCCAGGCGTTTCGAACGCTGTAAACAATCGACCTTGCAGGAAAATCTTCGCCCGAACGGAGGTCGCGCACGGTTCGCAGACGCGTGGTGTAATCCAATCCTGCGTCGCGCGCAGCGCGCTCGGCTTCCGCGCTGAGTAACCAAGCCGGCGCGATAAACCCTCGCGGCTTCAAACCATGCGCTCGAAATTCATCTCGCGCCATCATAATCCGGCTAAATGCTTCCGCATAATCGAGATCGTAAAATTCACCTTCGTCGCTCGTGTAAAATCGGGTGAAAAACTTATCACGCATCGTTTCTTTTCCACGGCGCGGTCGCTGGTGACAGTAGCCGTGAATGACAATTTCATAACCATCCAATTCCAAATCCCGCAGCCACGACACGAATTGTCTATCTTTTGTGAATAATCCCTGACGATGATAATCGGGCACAACGAGAAGAGAACAGGTGCGCACACCGCGATGAGTCAGTTCTAAAATGATCTTGTTTGCGACTTGCTGATTGGATGGAGCGATGTCGTGCAAAGAGACAACCATAAAGTCGTTCGTGGCACCCG
>QHOD01000341.1:3278-4608 GCA_003218615.1 Verrucomicrobiota bacterium | reverse complement strand
AGAAAGGCACTCGCTGCCGAAATTGATCGAGAAGGAAAATTTGCGCGGCACATTTCACTGTCACACAACTGCAAGCGACGGCCACAATTCGCTCGAGGAGATGGCGGAAGCCGCGCAGACACTCGGTCTCGAATACCTTGGCATCGCCGATCACAGCCGGAGTTCCATCCAGGCGCACGGCCTCGACGAAGCGAAACTGCGCGCGCAAGTCGCCGCGATCCGCAAGTTAAACAAAAAGTTTGATGGTTTCCGTCTGTTTGCCGGGGTCGAATGCGACATTCTGCGCGACGGTTCGCTTGATTTCGGCGATGACGTCTTATCCGAGCTGGACTTTGTCGTCGCTTCAATTCACTCCGTATTCAATCTCTCCGAAGCGGACATGACGCGGCGAATCATTCGCGCCATCAGCAATCCATTAGTGACCATCCTCGCGCATCCAACGGGCCGGCTGCTTTTAAAACGCGAACCGTACGTTGTCGATCTACCGGCGGTGATCGATGCGGCGGCGGACACTGGCACGTGGATCGAGCTCAACGCAGCACCGAAACGGCTCGATCTCGACTGGCGCTGGTGGCCGCGGGCTAAAGAAAAGGGAGTGAAGTGTGTAATTAATCCCGACGCCCACCGGGCCGAGCGTCTCCAGGATTTGTGGTTCGGGATCGGCATCGCGCGCAAAGGGTGGCTGACGAAAAATGATGTGATGAATTGTCTTCCTCTGGGAAAGATTGAGGACGCCCTCGCAGGGAAGAAAGCCAGACAATAAAGAGAACGGATGCTGCACGGTCGCGCCAGTCAACCAGAGGTGCGCAGCTTGACTAACCTCTGGCGAATTTTGCAAGATCAACGCTCAAGGCAGACCATCGCGGCCATTCATGCTAGCCACAACAAAACCGCCCGGACCGAAAATTTCATGGCTGGCTTACGCGGCGCTTTATCGCGATCCGCTCGGCTATCTCGTGAGTGCCGCGCGCAAGTATGGAGACATTGTTCACCTGGCGATTGCTCATAGACACGATTTCCTCCTAAACCATCCGGATTATATCCGGACGATTCTTCTGGACTATGAAGGCATGCGTCGTTCGGTCCATCGGCCGTTGCAGCGCATTCTCGGCCGCGGCCTTCTGACGAGCCGCGGTCAAGTTCACAAAAAGCAGCGCTTGCTTCTGCAACCAATTTTCAACCGGGAGCGGATCGCTGCGCTCGGAGAATTAATGACGCCGCGAATAGCACGCCTGAGCGACGAGTGGAGGGATGGCGCGCAGGTCGAGATGGCGAATGAGATGAAGCGGCTCGCGATAGCAACCGCAGGCCGGACGTTGCTCAACGTTGA
>QHOD01000341.1:0-3271 GCA_003218615.1 Verrucomicrobiota bacterium | reverse complement strand
GCGGAGCGACATTCCCGGCCGACTGATCAGCCCGACTTGCTATCCGTGCTCGTGCGGCTGAGCAGCGAATCGCGTAAAGGCATGACCGACCAGAAAGTGAGAGATCAGATTCTCACGTTCTTCGTGGCTGGCCATGAAACCACCGCCACCGCTTTGACCTGGGTGTGGTACCTTCTCGCCCAACATCCGGCAGTGATGGACAAGGCACAGGCGGAACTTGACGGTGTCCTCGCCGATCGGCAGCTTTCGGTCAGCGACCTCGAACGGCTGCCGTATACGCGGATGGTTTTCGCCGAGGCAATGCGCCTTTACCCACCAGTGTGGATTATCGGACGGCACGCCTTGAGAGACTGCCCGATGAACGGGTTCGTAATTCCGAAAGGCTCGTATGTGCACGTGAGCCAGTTTCTCATGCACCGCGATCCGCGTTACTACGCGAATCCGGAACGATTCGAGCCCGAACGCTGGACGGCTGAAGGAATAGCTGCGCGCCCGAAGTTTTCTTATTTTCCCTTTGGCGCGGGAGGGTTGCAATGTATTGGAGAAAGTTTCGCCTGGACCCAGGCGTTGCTTGTCATTGGCATGCTGGCCAGTCGCTGGCGAATGCGCGTCGTTCCCGGTCATAAGATAGAGTTACTGCCCGAGATTACGCTTCGTTCGCGCTACGGAATGCCAATGATCCTCGAGCGGCGGAAGTATCCAGGACTTAAACAGAAGCCCGTTGCGGCATAAACATGGTGAGACATTTGCATGCGCCGCCCGCTTTGATGAATTCACTCATGGGCAATTCGTGGCAGCGATAGCCGCGGTCATGCAGCGCGGCCACGAGTTTCGGCGCGCCCTCCGGCAAAACGATATCGTGCTCGAGCACGACGGCGTTGCACGAGAAATGCATCGCCTCTTCCGGCAAAACATCGATCAATTCGGCCACGTGTTCGCGGATCGCGCGCTGCCCGTAGTCATCGAAGGCTGCCGGAAACCAAACCGCTGCGCCATCCGGCAGCGGGCAAAAACAGGTGTCGAGATGATAAAAGCGCGGATCGACGAGCTCGACCGAGATGACCAGGCAGCCAAGCATGTCTGCAATGGCGCGATGCGATTGAATGTCGGAACGAAACTTGTACCCGCAAAAAAGCAGGTCCCCACAGAAGAGCGCATCGCCTTCGCCTTCGAAGTAAAGGTCATTGGGCAACCATGAGACATCGTAACCATGTTCTTCCATCCAGCGTGCAAAATGCGGCGCCTCATCCGCGCGCTCTTTATGCCGGAAATTACTCGGAATGAATTTGCGACCAACGGTGAGACCGGCGTTGGCCGTGAAAACCATGTCGGGAAGCTTTGGCTGCGGCGGAACCAAATCGATTTTGCAATCCAAGTCCGAAAGCGTCGCGTGCAATTCGGTCCATTGTTTTTGGGCGAGTGGCGTCTCTGCGCCGCGCGCGCGACTCATCCAGGGATTGATCTCGTACTCGATGCCGTAGTAATCCGGCGGGCAAAGGAGCAACTCACGCATAAGATCGACAATTTACTCGCAGCTACTTTTTCGCGCGGCTAACGGATCCGGCTTGGACGATACAATCGGCGAGCTCCCGCAGGAACGGTTCCACATCCGTGACCAAGCCGATTGATTGTAATGGCTGGTGTTCGACTGCTCTCTCCACTGCCGATGGATCGATGTCGACGCAGACTGTTTTCACAGTGGGCGCGAGCATGCTGGCCACCGCGAGCGAATGCTGAATGGTGGCAAGCAGCAACACGTGGGTTACATCGACAAGTTTCTCTCGCATCACTCTCTGAGCTTCGACTACGTCTGTGGTTACGCCGGGAATCGGCCCTTCGTCACGGATCGATCCCGTCAACACAATGTCGACGTTGTGGCGGACACAGGCGTGTATAACGCCGCCGGTCAGGATTTTTTTCTCAACCGCTGCGGAGATTCCGCCTGCCTCGCGAATTGTATTGATGGCACGCAGGTGGTTTTCGTGGCCACCGCGTGCGAAGGCAAGATCGGGATTCATTCCCAGCGAGGTGCCGAAAAGCGCCCGTTCCACGTCGTAAACTGCAAACGAATTTCCGGCGAAGAGACGATCGACGTATCGCGATTCGATAAGGCGCACCAGGTGCTCGCCAGCGCCTGTTCGGACAATTGCAGGTCCCGCGACCATTGCGATTTTGCTTTTTCTTGTCCGGGCGCGTTGCAACTCCCGAGCCAGTTCACGAATGATCCCCGACTTCGGTTCGTCGGCATCGATGGTCGTGTTGATGAATTGAAAGAGGTCAGTGCCCGACGTCGAACGTTGCACCGGGACCACGCGAATGCCCTCATGGCCGACCACAATTTCGTCGCCTTTACTAACATCGAAAAACTTGACCGCTCGAGCAGTGCGCTTTTTTCGGTCAACCGCAATTGCGCTGTCCATCATGGCGGGCTGAACCTCGATCTCTTTGCCATCGCATCGCACGAACGTTTGCTGATTGGTTGTCACGTAGAAATCGGGTGGAAAAACACCGTCCGCCGGGGCCTTCGCCAGATGGGCATCCGCGCGTTTGGCAACCTCGGCCCCGTGTTGGCGCAGGCGCAGGACCAGCTCGTCGAGGGCTTCGCTTGTTTCGGCGGAGACTTCGATTCGCGCAAAGCTCTGGTCCGCCCGCTTTTTGCCGATCTTGATCTCGCCGATCTTGAAATTCGCGCCGTGGGTCAGGATTTGGTCCAGCACCTTTGGCAAAATGAGCGAGTCGATGATATGACCGCGCAGCTCGACCGTTTCGGAAAACATCCGCAAAACCTAGCCGAGGAAAGCGGTCGCGCCAGTGAAGCACGCGACCTTTGTAGAGGCGTTTGTGTCAAACGCTCGAGTACTTTATCGTTTCGGCCCCAAGCAACATGGAAAAACCGAACGCGCGCGGACCGACCCCCAGCCGTAAAGCGCATCTTGCTTTGGGAGAAAAATTGAATCGAAAAGGAAAGCCACCACCGCGACTGCCTGCGCCGGCCAGAAAAAATCGCGCAGCCGTAGGCCGCGAAATCGACCGGTAGATCGACAATGTTATGCACGAGCATTTGCCAGCCCTCGCGGCGAAGGTTGCAACAGCACTGGCGAACAAATCTGAATATTTCGTCACGCAGCCTGTGGAACTGAGAATCCTGCAAGGAATGTCTGAAGCAGAGATCAAAGATTTTGGTTCTAGCCATGGCTGGCGCGTGGTGCGCCGCCTCGGGGGACGCCAAATCGAATTTTACAACGACGCGGGCGAGCGCCCTCTGTAGACG
>QHOD01000088.1 GCA_003218615.1 Verrucomicrobiota bacterium | reverse complement strand
TCCTTTAAGGTCACGATCGCTTTCTTCCAGTGCGGCCGTCGTCCCAGTGGGCCTCGCACGCGTTTCTTTTTGCCAGCGTAATTGCAGGTGTTCACGTCGACCACTTTCTTTTGAAACAACCGTTCAATGGCGTTTTTGATCTGAATCTTGTTTGCGCGCGGACTGACGCGGAAGACATACTTATTCTGCTTCTCGCTCATCAGCGTTGATTTCTCAGTCAACGATGCGGTTTGAATGATCTCGTGTGGTTCGTTCATTTTGTCACGCTGCCGTCCGGCCACCGTTGGTGGAATGTGGACGGGTTCTCTCAGCTAATTTTTCCAGCGCCTTGTGCGTAACGAGAATTTTCTCGAACCCCAGCAACTGTTCGATGTTTACATCAGAAGCAGTCGCCAGCTTCACTGGTTTGACGTTGCGCGCCGATTTGAACGTGGTTTGATCGAATGCGTCGGAGATCAGCAAAACTTTCCGCGCGTCGGTCTGTTTTTTCAGCAACGCCAGGAACGATTTCGTCTTCAATTCCGGCACCACGAATTTATCCACGGTCAAAACATCGCCGGCGTTGATTCGCTCCGTCAGCGCTTTTCTAAAAGCAAGTCGCCGCACGGATTTTGAAACTTTTTTGGAATAATCGCGCGGCTTTGGTCCGAAAACGACACCACCGCCACGCCAAATCGGCGACGATTTATAACCCGCCCGGGCGCGGCCGGTCCCTTTTTGCCGCCATGGCTTCGCACCGGACAGATCCACTTCGGCTTTCGTTTTCGTGTTGGCCGAACCGGAACGCCGCGCGGCGCGCATTGCAGTAACGAGATCGTGAACAGCTTGCGTACCATGCCCGTCCTCGATCATGTCGATCTTGGCTTCCTTGGCCGCAGCTTTGGTTAAAACCTTCGCGCTCATTTTTTCGCTGCCTCTGCTTCCGTCGTCGCGTCCGATTTCTTGGCGGCTTCCGGTTTCGTTGTCGCCTCGGGCTTCCTTGCCGGCTCTGGCTTCTTCGCCGCTTCTGGCTTTGCTGCCGCCGCCGCCGGTTTCTTGATCGCCGGGCGAATCACAACATAACTTCCATTTGCTCCCGGCACCGCACCGCTAATCAAAATCACCTTTTCGGTTTCGCGCACCTGCATGACTTGAAGATTTTGCACGGTCACGCGTTCATCTCCCAGATGCCCTGGCATGCCCTGGTTTTTCCAAATCCGCCCTGGCGTGGAACGATTGCCGACTGCCCCGATGCGCCGGTGCGTTTTCGAGCCGTGGGCCGCGCCCTGCCCGTGGAAGTTATGTTTCTTCATCACGCCTTGAAACCCCTTGCCTTTCGACCGCCCGATTACATCGACGTAATCGCCGGCCTGAAATTGCGTAACGCTTAAATTGATCGCGCCATCCGGTAAATCAGCATCGAGCCGAAACTCGCGCACGAATCTTTTCGGCTCGACTCCGGCCTTTTTGAATTCGCCCAGCAGTTGTTTCGTTACCCGCGATTCTTTCTGGTCATCGAACCCGACTTGCACGGCAGAATAGCCGTCATTTTCGGTCGTTATGCGTCGCAGGAAAACGTTATCGCCCGCTGCGATCACGGTCACAGGACAGAGCCGGCCCCTGGCGTCGTAAACGCTGGTCATGCCGATTTTTCGTCCAAGAAGTCCGATGCTCATGATCGTGCGTGTGTAAACTTTTCAGAAGCGCCTCCGCTTAAATCTTAATCGTAATGTCAACGCCCGCAGGCAAATTTAGTTTTTTTAATTCATCCACCGTTTTTGCGGTCGGCTCAATGATGTCGAGCAGTCGTTTATGGGTGCGAATTTCAAATTGTTCCATCGATTTTTTATCAACATGCGGGGAACGGTTGACCGTAAACTTTTCGATTAATGTCGGCAGAGGAATCGGTCCGGCCACTCGTGCGCCGGTGCGCTTGGCCGTATCCACAATCTCGACGGCGGATTGATCGAGCATGCGATGATCGAACGCCTTCAAGCGGATCCGAATGCGCTGCCCATTACTCATTTGTCCTCCTTTTGGTCGAGAATTGCCGGGACCAGGTTCGGTGGCACCGGTTGGAAATGTGACGGCTCCATCGAATAACTCGATCGGCCTTTCGAAAGCGAACGAATCGCAGTCGCGTAACCAAACAGTTCGGCCAGCGGAACCTCCGCGTGAATGATCGCCAGATTACCCCGCGTCTCTATGCTGTTGATGCTGCCGCGACGCCGGCTTAAATCGCCGCAAATGTCCCCCTGAAATTCCTCTGGCGTGATGTTTTCGACTTTCATGATCGGCTCGAGCAAAATCGGTTTGCCCTGCTTAAAGCCGTCCTTCATCGCAAAGATCGCCGCCAGTTTGAACGCCAGCTCGCTGGAATCGACTTCGTGGAAACTTCCGTAAACGATGTCCACCTCAACATCGACAACGGGATAACCGCCAAGGACGCCGTTGAGCACTGCTTCTTGGATGCCCTTCTTGACCGCTGGAATGTATTCGCGGGGAATAATGCCGCCGACGATCTTGTTCTCGACGACCAAACCTTTTCCTCGATCGCCCGGGCGCACGTCCACCTCGACGTGTCCGTATTGACCGCGCCCGCCCGATTGTTTGATCAATTTGCCGACGCCGTGCGCATTGGAAGTAATCGTTTCGCGGTACGCGATCTGGGGTTTGCCTGCGTTTGCGTCCACCTTAAACTCGCGGAACATGCGGTCCCGGATGATTTCCAGGTGCAGCTCGCCCATCCCGGCGATGATCGTCTGGCCTGTGTCTTCGTGCGTGTAAACGCGGAACGTCGGATCTTCTTCAGCGAGCCGTTGCAGCGCGGTCGCCATTTTTTCCTGATCCAATTTTGTCTTTGGCTCAATCGCCATTGAAATAACGGGGTCGGGAAAAGATGGCGGTTCAAGAAGGATGGGATGATCCTCATCGCACAAAGTGTCGCCCGTGGTAATGTTCTTAATTCCGACGATGGCCGCGATGTCGCCTGAGTAACAGGTTTCGATGTCCTCGCGTTTGTCCGCTTGGATTTGGATCAGGCGCGAAATGCGTTCGCGCTTGTTCGTACGCGGATTGTAAACCGTGTCGCCTTTCGAGAGTGTGCCGGAATAAACGCGGAAGAAAACAAGCTTGCCGACAAACGGATCGCTCCACAATTTGAATGCGAGAGAGCAGAACGGCGCGTTGTCGTCGGTCGGCGCCTCCATCGGCTCGTGCGTGTCGGGCTCCATGCCTTTGGCCGGTGGAATGTCGAGCGGGCTCGGCAGATAATCGACCACGGCATCGACCAGGTACTGCACGCCCTTATTTTTTAGTGCTGAACCGGCAACGACCGGCACAAATTTATTGGCGATGGTCTGGCGCCGAATGCCCGCTTTCAGCAGCTCGGGCGGGACCGGCTTCTCATCGAGAACAGCCTCTGCAACTTCGTCGTCGAGATTTGAGATTTGTTCGACGAGGTCGGCGTAGGCTTTCTCAACAAGATCGACATACTCCTTTGGAACATCGGCAAGTTCATATGTGGACCCAAGCTGATCGCTGTCGGAATAAACGACCGCCTTCTTATTAATGACGTCGATCTGGCCTTTGAACTGATCTTCTTTACCGAGCGGCAGCAAAACCGGCCAGGCGTTCGCGCCAAGTTTTTGGCGCATGCTATCGATCGACATCTTAAAGTCAGCGCCGACACGATCCATTTTGTTAATGAACGCGATGCACGGGACATTGTATTTCGTCGCCTGCCGCCAAACCGTTTCCGATTGCGGCTGCACGCCGGCCACAGCGTCGAAAACGGCGATAGCGCCATCGAGGACGCGGAGCGAGCGTTCTACCTCAGCGGTGAAATCAACGTGGCCCGGCGTATCGATGATGTTGATGCGCTGCTTGATTCCTTCGAAAATTTTGTAAACCCCAGCCTCCTGGCGCTGCGTCCACGCGCATGTCGTCGCCGCTGACGTGATCGTAATGCCGCGCTCGCGCTCCTGTTCCATCCAGTCGGTCACGGTCGTGCCTTCGTGTACTTCGCCGATCTTATGGATCATGCCAGTGTAAAACAGAACGCGCTCCGTCAGCGTCGTTTTGCCGGCATCGATGTGCGCGGCGATGCCAATGTTCCGCGTTCGCTCGAGCGGAAATTTGCGATTCGGCGAGTTCGGATTCTTCGCCGGAGCTTGTTTTTGTTCGAGCGTCGCGGGCATAATTGTCACCAGCGGAAATGCGCAAACGCGCGATTCGCTTGCGCCATTTTGTGTGTGTCTTCGCGTTTCTTGATCGCGTTGCCCTGGCCGGCCGCGGCGTCCTTGATTTCCTGCGCCAGCGCGTCCGCCATTCGCATTCCTTTACGGTTGTCCGCGTATTGGACGATCCACCGGGTGGCGAGGGAAATTTGACGCGCGGGCGTCACTTCCATCGGCACCTGATAAGTCGCGCCACCGACGCGACGCGACTTTACTTCCAGTCGCGGACGAACGTTCTCGACCGCCTTGTTTACAACTTCCAGTGGATCGACCGAATCAGACCCTTCGCGCGATTTATCAATCGCAGTATAAACGATCCGTTCCGCGAGCGATTTCTTGCCTCGCTTCATCACGGTCGTAATGAGACGCGCCACCGCCGGACTCCCATAACGGGAATCGACGCGCGCCTCTTTTTTGTAAACTTTCCGTCGTCGCGACATTGTCGATCTTTCTATCCAAAATTATTTCTTTTCGGCCGCGCTTTCCTTCGCTGCCGCTTTCGGCGCAGCCTCCTTCGCCGCGCCAGCCCCTCCACCGCCGCCACCTTTCGGCCGCTTCGCTCCATACTTGGAACGGCTGCGGCGGCGTCCATCGACGCCAAGGCTGTCGAGCGTTCCGCGCACAATGTGATAGCGCACGCCTGGTAAATCTTTCACGCGTCCGCCGCGCACGAGCACGATGGAGTGCTCCTGCAAATTGTGTCCCTCGCCTGGAATATAGGCAATCACTTCCTGGCCATTCGTCAAGCGCACCTTGGCCACTTTGCGCAGGGCAGAATTCGGCTTCTTCGGCGTCCGCGTCATCACCTGCACGCACACACCGCGCCGCTGCGGACAATTGCTCAGCGCCGGCGACTTCGATTTCACCGACACCTTCTGGCGTCCTTTCCGAATGAGCTGATTAATCGTAGGCATTTTTAAATATAAAGCGCCGCCCGAAACCGTGAACTCCGGGCGACAAAAAACCCGCTCAGGCCGCGTAATAAACTCTCACGCGCCTGTGCGGTGAACGCGGAATATAGAGGGAAAAAGCACTGCTGCAAAGAATTTTTTGCAAGACCGGCACAACGCATCATTGGGATCTATCTGGGTAGCACACGCCGCCCGCGTGATCTGGCGATGGCGTCTCGTAATCGCGAACTTTTCTGTCAATTCGTTCGCGAATTGTTTCAGCGAGCTCACAATGAAAGTTCGTTTCGGCGCGACGCCGAAACCATACACGCGAGACGCGTACGCTACCCGGAGCGAAATCCGCTTGCGACAGTTTCGCGAATCACGAACGTCTTGCCCGATGTTTGAACTTCTCGCAGAAGATCCACAATCGAAGGCGCGGCGCGCCCGGCTAACGACGGCGCATGGCGTGATTGATACGCCGGCGTTCATCCCAGTAGGAACGCAAGGCAGCGTGAAAGCGATGAGTCCGCGCGAGCTGCGCGAGCTAGACGCGCAGATCGTTCTCGGGAACACGTATCACTTGTTTGTGCGCCCGGGACTGGATGTGATCAAACATTTTGGCGGGCTGCACAAATTTGTGAATTGGGATGGACCGATCCTGACCGATAGCGGCGGTTACCAGATTTTTTCCTTGGCGAAATTGCGCAGGATTTCCGAAGAAGGCGTCGAGTTTCAAAATCATGTCGATGGAACACCGGCCTTTATTTCGCCGGAGATTGCGATGGAAATCCAAGCAGCGCTCGGCAGCGACATCGCGATGACCTTAGATGAATGCGCGCCGTATCCCTGCGATTACGATTATGCAGCGCAGAGCGCGGAGATGACGACGCGCTGGGCACGACGCTGCAAAGAATGGAAAGAAGAAAACATCCAACACCCAACATCGAACGTTCAACGCCCAACTCAGACAGCGGAACTTTCCGCAATCGGCAATCCGCACTTCGCAGTCAAACGGCAGCTTGTCTTTGGCATCGTCCAGGGCGCGACGTTTGACGATCTGCGCAAATCGAGCGCGCAGGCGATTGTCGATCTTGATTTCCATGGGTACGCGATCGGGGGAGTGAGCGTGGGCGAGCCGGAAGAGGAAATGATGCGGGCCGTGGAATCGGCCGGGCCGTATTTGCCCAAAAACAAGCCGCGTTACGCGATGGGACTGGGCACGCCTCCGCAGCTACTGGAAATGATCGCACGAGGCATGGACATGTTCGATTGCGTGTTGCCGACGCGCCTGGCGCGCAATGGAACGGCGTTCACCGCCACAGGCACAGTCAATTTAAAAAATGCCGAGTTCGTACTCGATAAGAGTCCGATCGAAGAAAATTGCGCATGCTATGCGTGTCGCGAGTTTTCTCGTGGTTACATCCGGCATCTTATCAAAGCGGAAGAAATTCTTGGGCTCCGCCTGATCGCGTTGCACAATCTGCATTTTTATCTCGATTTGATGCGCCAAGCCCGGGAGCAAATTGAGAGTGGCAGCTTCGATCAATTTCGAAAAAGTTTTGTTTCAAACTACAAAACGCGCGATGTCGATCTTGCGGTTGGACATCAAGAGATTTCTCCAGACCTTCGCATGAAGCTACGGCTTGGCAGGCGACTCCGCTCGAAATGACAATTGCAGCCGGCACTTTCGCGCTTAAGGTGCGCTCTCCAATTCTTGATATGCTCCACATGTTCCTGGCTCAGGCACAAAGCGCTGCTCCTTCAACCAGTCCGACCGGTGGGATCGGGTTTTTTGTGCCGCTCATTTTCATTTTCATCATTATGTATTTTGTGATGATCCGGCCGCAGAAGAAGCGGCAGGATGAACAAAAGAAATTGGTTGCGAGCCTAAAGACCGGCGACCGCGTAGTGACCAACGCCGGCATTCACGGTCTCATTTCCAACGTGAAGGAGACCACGGTAATCGTTAAAGTTGCCGACAATGTGAAGATCGAGATGGAAAAATCGGCCGTCGCCACGGTGCTGAAAGAAGCGTGAGCAATGAAATAGTAAGAGATTCCTCGACTCCGCTCGGAATGACAAAGAAATGACTCCTGCGCTTACATTTTTCATTGGACTCGTCGTGCTGGTCCTCTTCGGCTGGTATTTCGCCACCGATCAGGGCCTGCGAAAGCGACTGCTCGGATTAACGCTGACTGTCTTGCTGGTCACGTTCAGCATTGTCACGATCTGGCCGCCGCAGAAAAAAATTGCGCTTGGTCTCGATATTCAAGGCGGCACCTCTTTCCTCATCCGGCTCGTGCCCGGCGATAAAACGATCAACAAAGGCATGCTCGACCAGGCAGTCGAAGTCATTCGCAAACGGGTCGATTACTTTGGTGCGAGCGAACCCATTATCAGTCCGGTCGGGAACGATCGCATCCTTGTCCAAATTCCGGGGCTCGACACCGCAAAAATTCAGGAAGCGCGCGATCAACTCTCACGTGTCGCCAAGCTCGAGTTTCGCCTCGTTTATCCCGATAATGGCGAACGGCTGCGCGCGATCGATGCTGGCCAGCAAGTGATTCCACCCGAATACCGCATTGAAGTTTACAAACACCAGGCCGAAGGCAATGAAAAGCCAATCGAGGAGCGATTGCTCGTAAAAAAGAAAGCAGATCTCGGCGGTGACCGAGTTTCAGCATCAAACGCTTACTACGGCAACGAGGGCTGGACCGTTCAACTCAAGTTCGACAGCGAGGGTGCCAAAAAATTCGGACAGATTACCGAGCAATACAAAGGGCATCGCTTCGCAATCGTTCTTGATGGCGTTATTCAATCTGCGCCGGTAATTCGCGATGCCATCTACGGCGGCGACGCTGTTATCACTGGAAAATTCTCGGAGCAGGAGGCGCGCGAGCTCGCGAGTGTCCTCGAGAACCCGTTGCAAACGCCGGTGAGTATTGAGGAGGAGCGCAGCGTGTCGCCTACGCTCGGGTTGGATTCGATCCGCGCGAGCATTCTCGCCGGCCTGGTTGGTCTGGCCATCACCCTCGTCTGCGTGGCGATTTACTACAAAATTCCCGGACTCGTCGCGAATCTGGCGCTTATTATCAACCTCATCCTGTTGATTGGTGCGCTGACCATGTTCCGATTCGTCCTCACTTTACCGGGGATCGCGGGCATCATTTTGACGATTGGCCTCTCAGTGGACGCGAACGTGCTCATTTACGAACGATTGCGCGAAGAAATGGCTCTTGGAAAATCGCTCAAGATCGCGGTCAAAGCAGCCTATGAGAAAGCTTTTAGCTCCATCTTCGACGCTAACGTGACGACGCTCATCACGGCGGCGATTCTGTTCTGGAAGGCGAGCGGCCCGGTGAAAGGCTTCGCCATCTCACTTACGCTCGGCATTCTGGCCTCATTGTTTACGGCCCTCATCGTTGGCCGGAATTTTCTCGGTTGGTTTGTCGATACGGAGAGATTGAAACGCGTCTCGATGTTGCATTTGATTTCGTCGCAGCGCATCAACTTCCTCGGCAAAGGCTTCATCGCGTGCATGTGTTCGCTCGCGCTGCTCCTGGCTGGGGCGATGGCATTTTATAAGCGTGGCGATCGCAATTTCGGCGTCGATTTTCGCGGCGGCGATTTGGTGACGATGAGTGCGCCGGACAAGATTGATATCGGGGAGGTTCGTAACGCGCTTAAGCCGATTGGCTTCGGCGACGCATCGATCCAGGAGTCGGCGCAAGGGGGCAAAAGTTACATCACCGTGCGCACGCCGCTGAACACGAGTGACAAGGTGGAAAAACAGATCATACAGGCGATGCCGAACGCCGCCTTTAAAGTGGAAGGCTCGGAGCGAGTGGGCGCGCTCGTGGGTGGTGAACTGGCGAAAAACTCGCTGATCGCGCTCGGCCTTGGCATCCTGGGAATTTTAATCTTTGTAACCTTTCGCTTTGAGCTTTCCTTTGCCGTGGGGGCAATTGTCGCACTCCTGCACGATGTTCTCATGACCGTCGGTATGTTCTCGCTCCTCGGCCGCGAGCTCACTCTGACGATGGTCGGCGCCGTCCTGACGATTGCCGGTTACTCAATTAACGACACTATTGTCGTTTACGATCGGATTCGGGAGGGCCTGGCCAGCGGACGGCGCGGCACGATCGAAGAAATCATGAACTCGAGCATCAACCAGACGCTTAGCCGCACGATTCTTACCAGCACGGTCACGCTCATCCCGATCCTCTGTCTCTTTTTCTTTGGCGGCGCGGTGCTACGCGACTTTTCCCTTGCCATCATTATTGGCGTAGTGGTCGGGACTTACTCCTCGATCTTTATCGCCTCGCCTATCGTGTTGTGGTGGACCCGGGCGCGGGGACGCGGCACGACTTCGCTCCGCCGCGAAGTGACTGAAAAAGCTACCGCAGCGAATCCGCTTGCCCAGCGATAGGCATTTCCGGCCAGATTTGACGAGAGACTACCGCCCGAGTAGGCTCCGCTCGCCGAAAAGGCGGCCATTTTAAAACCCAGGAGTGATTATCGATGCCAGAAGTGATTGTCCGCAAAGGTGAACCTGTCGATCGCGCATTAAAGCGGCTGAAAAACAAACTCGATGCCGAGGGCATTCTGGAGGAGGTCCGCCGTCTGCGCGCCTTCGAGACGCCGAATCAAAAGCACCGCCGGAAAGCCAAAGCCAACGCCAAGCGCGTCCGAACCAGGTTCCGATTCAATCCGTCCTGACAATTTAGATTGCGAAATGCGGAATCGGCGGCAGTGAGCGTTTCCTAACTCCGTTATTCGTTCGCGCCTTTTTTAGAAAAAAAATCGCGAATTGTTTCGACTAAACCATCGATGTCGTGTCGGCGCGCTTCGATGTCGATCTTCAACCCGTGGTCGCGCGCAGTTTTGGACGTGATCGGGCCGATGCTCGCGACCTGCATTCCTTTCGGCCATGGCAGCCCAAGCTCGAGAAAATTTTCCACCGTTGAAGAACTGGTAAAGGTGATCAGATCAGCGCCTTCGTTTGCCAGTTGCCGGCGTGCCCCGGTGGTGTCGCGCGTTTCCGGCGCCGTCCGATAAGCTAACCCCTCGTCCAGAATCGCTCCCAACGCCGAGAGCTCTTTTGGAAGCACGTCCCGCGCCTTTTCTGCGCGCACCAGGAGAATCCGCAAATTTTCGATGCCGCCCTGTTTCCGAAACTCCTTTACTATCGCCTCCGCTACGAATTCCTCCGGCTGAAGATCGACATGAAAATGAAAGTCTTTTACTCGCTGCGCCGTGGCCGGGCCGATGGCCGCGATCCGCGCGCCGCCGATCTCACGAGCGTCGTCGTATAGCTTAAAAAAAATTTCGAAGAACGCTTCCACGCCATTTGCGCTTGTGAAAACGATCCAGTCGTAGATGTGCGCGTCCTGCACCAATTCTGCGAACTCGCGTAAATCGGTTGGAGGCTCGATTCGGATCGTCGGCAATTCGACAACCTGAGCGCCGAGCGCACGGAGCTTGTTACTCAATGCGCTCGCTTGTTTTCGTGTTCGCGTAACTACGATCCGTTTTCCCGAGAGCGACCGATTTTCGTACCAATTCAGGTTTTCGCGCAGGGCGACAACGTTTCCGAATACCGCCACTGCCGGCGCTTCAAAGCCGCCAGCAATGGCCCGTTCGGCGATATCTCCGACAGTTCCGGTGAGCGTTTCCTGCCGTCCGGTTGTCGCCCAGCGAACCAGCGCCACTGGTAAATCCTCGCGCACCCCGTGGTTGAGCATTTCGCGCGTAATCGATCCAAGACGTTCCACGCCCATCAACATCACTTGGGTGCCGCCGAGTTTTGCGAGCGCGGCGTAGTCGATTGCACTTTCGGTCTTCGATGGATCTTCGTGCCCGGTAAAAAATATAACGTGCGAATTTTCCGCGCGATGCGTCACAGGAATTCCCGCATAGGCTGGCCCGGCGATGGCTGAGGTGATCCCCGGCACAACTTCAAATTCAATTCCCGCATCAACGATTGCAGCGGCTTCTTCCGCGCCTCGGCCAAACACAAATGGATCTCCGCCCTTTAACCGGACGACCTCCTTCCCTTCGCGCGCTTTATCGATGAGTAACGAGTTAATTTCGTGCTGGCTTAACGACTGTTCGCCGGGTTCTTTGCCAGCATAAATAATTTCCGTCTCATCGCGCGCCCAACCGAGTATCTCCGGATTTGCCAGATGATCGTAAACGATTACGTCTGCACTCTCGATGCATTCCTTTGCGTGCAGCGTCACCAAACCAAGATCACCCGGCCCCGCACCGACGAGATAAACCTTGCCATTCTTGTCTTTGCCCTTGCTCTTACTCGTGCTCTCCATCGATCTGCCTCAACAACCGCGCAGCGAGACGCTCGCCGTCTTCGAACTCGCCTTCAACCTCGCCTTCACGTGGCGCTGCCGATCCATTTTCGAAAACTTGCGCGCGCAATTTCATTTTTCCCGTGTCGATCCTTGCCAGCACTGCCACTGGCGAGTTGCAGTCACCTTGCAATAAACGCAGAAATTCTCGCTCGGCGCGCAAACAAAGCAACGTCTGGCGATCGTTCACAAGATCGAAAATTGGTCGTAATCTTTCGTCGTCTACGCGAATTTCCATCGCGATGATCCCCTGTCCACCGGCGGACAAAAAGACTTCCCTTGGAAGGATTTCAGTAAAAAGCTGCCGGCCTCCGAAGTTGATTGCGTTTTGGTCGAAGAGCAGGCCCAGCCGCTTAAGTCCGGCCTGGGCAAGCACGATCGCCTCCCAATCATTCTCCGCGAGTTTGCGTAACCGCGTCGGCACGTTGCCGCGAAGATCGACAATGTTGAGGTTAGGACGTTTCCAAGAAAGCTGATGTTTCCTCCGCACGCTGCCGGTGGCAATAGTCGCGCTGTCCTGCAGCGCCGCTAAACCACCCGGATGTTTCGAAACCAAGACGTCATCCATCGGTGCGCGCGGAAGGACCGCCGCGATTTCGGCACCCGGGTTTGTGTCACTCGGGAGATCTTTCGCACTATGCACTGCAACATCGACCTGTCCGGAGAGGAGGGCTCGCTCGATTTCTGCGGTGAACAATCCTTTTCGTCCCGCGTGAAGATCGACAATCCGGGTTTCGTCACCCTTGGTTGTGATAATCTTTGTCTCGATCCTCAGTTCCGGCCGCACCGCTTGGATTGCTTTCTCAACCAAACGGGCTTGCGCGCGCGCAAGCTCGCTGCCGCGCGTGCCAAGAATTATCTCTGAGCATTCGGCGGTCATAGACCGCCGCTACAATTCTGAAGCGCGCAGCGAACTTTCGCCGAGCGAAGAATGGTCGGAAGTTGGCGAGACCCGATTCAAGCCACGCGAAATCGAATCGACGAAATCCGCCACGTGTTCGGAAATGATCGCTTCCGCAGCGGCGATTTGCTGGCGTCTGAGCGCAAGCGATTGCTCGGCGACTGATTGCAGCGAATCGATGTCGTAAAGATAAACGCCTTCCATCTCGTTTACTCTGGGATCGACATCGCGTGGGACTGCGATATCGATGATAAAAAGCGGCCGATCCAGACGAGCGTGCAGCATTGGCCCAAGATTTCCCGGTCGAAGCAAAGCCGCCTCGGACGATGTCGATGTAATCAGGATGTCGATTTCGCGACACTGCGCCGGCCATTCATCGAAGGCAATGACGCGACCACCGACCATCCGCGCGAGTTCGTGGGCGCGATCGATCGACCGATTGCTCACGCGAAGATCATTCACGCCGCGAGAGACCAGGGCTCGGACGGTGCGTTCGCTTGTTTCACCGGCCCCAAGCACGAGGACCTTGCAATTGCTGAGTTGCCCGAAAATTCTTTGCGCAAGATCGACAGCGACCGATCCAACCGAAACCAAGCCGCGCGTGATGTCGGTGTGGGTGCGCACCTGTTTCGCCACCCGAAAGGCGCGCTGGAACAAACGATGCAAATATGGGCCTGCCGTGCCCGAAGAGCGCGCTGCTTCATAGGCCTTTTTCGCCTGACCAAGAATCTCGGTCTCACCCACCACCATCGAATCAAGACCCGAAGCGACCCGAAAAAGATGCTGCATGCACTTTTCGTCTTCGTAGCGGTAAAAGGCCGGTGCATACTGGTGGGCGTCTTTCTCGATTTCTCGCGCGAGACAGCGCGCAATCTCATCGGTCGAGACCCGTTTTTGGGAAGCCCCATAAACTTCTACTCGGTTGCAGGTC
>QHOD01000087.1 GCA_003218615.1 Verrucomicrobiota bacterium | reverse complement strand
CCTGATAGTGTTTCAGCATTGACGTGAACCCGCTGATGCCCCGGGCAGCCAGCGTATTGACCGGACCGGCAGAAATGCAGTTCACCCGGATTTTTTTCGGGCCGAGATCATAGGCGAGATAGCGCGTGCTTGCTTCCAGGCTCGCCTTCGCTACGCCCATTACATTATAGTGTGGCACCACTTTTTCCGAGCCGTAGTAAGTCATCGCCAGAATGCTCCCACCGTTCGTCATCAGGGGCGTGGCTTCACGCGCGAGCGCCACTAGCGAGTAAGCGCTGATGTCGTGGGCGGTGCGAAACGCTTCGCGTGTTGTGCTGACAAAATCGCCTTCCAACGCTTCCTTGGGCGCGAACGCCAACGAGTGCAGCATCAAATCCAGCCGGTCTGTCTCGCCCCGCACCTTTCCGAAAAATGTTGTGATCTCGTCATCGCTCGAGACGTCGCAGGGAAATAATGGCGTCTTTTCTCCGAATTCGCCGATCAATTCCTCGACGTTTTCCTTTATCCTCTCGCCTTGATAGTTAAAAATCAGGCGCGCGCCGGCCGCGGCCCATGCTTTCGCGATTGCCCACGCAATGCTGCGTTTGTTCGCCACCCCGAAAACGATACCTGTTTTTCCTGCCAACATCTGGTGCGTCATGTGAACAAGATATGCAAGTTTAACCCGGCGCAAAAAGCCGAAACCGGAGTCGCGACCTGCGATTCCAAGCAAGCGGACGCCGCCTGACTTGAGAAAAGCGAGCTTAGCTGCAAATCCCCAAACCTTTGTTAAAAACTCCCACATCCACGATGGCACGCGACAGCGTTAACAAGTGTGAATGGATGAATCGAACAAAGGACATCTTACCCGGCGGTTCTTTGTCCGTTTCAGCCTAGAATGACCAAATTAACCCGCCGGGAAAAGAAAGAGCACGTCTATGTATACATTAATTCAACTCAAAACAACAACTTCATCTGGAACAAATTCGACTCGTTCGTCGCCGTTGAGACGGGTTTTCGTTCTCATTCCGCTGTTGCTCGCTTGCTTTGGGCTTTCGTCCACGATGCAAGCAGTGACGCCGGCACCGGACGGAGGCTATCCGGGCAATAACACTGCCGAGGGAACTGACGCCCTCCTTAATCGTACCACCGGTGCCTGGAACACGGCGGTGGGTTTTCAGGCGCAGTCTGGCACTACAACCGGCAACAGCAGCGTGGCTGTTGGTTTCAGAGCGCTTCAAAATAACGACGGCGATTACAATACAGCCGTGGGTTCGCAAGCGCTTATAAACGATACCACCGGCGAGGGGAACATCGCCATCGGCGGTAACGCCGGCATCAATATTACCGAGGGCGACGACAATATTGATATTGGCAATACTGGTTCGGTCGGCGATGACGGGGTGATCCGCATTGGCAGACAAGGGGCCCAAACGAAAACCTATATCTCGGGGATCAATGGAGCAATGGCGACAGGGGCACCAGTTTGGATCAACCCGAACGGTCAGCTTGGCATCGGGGCACCCTCCTCGCAGCGTTTCAAGGATGAGATCAAGCCGATGGACAAGGCAAGTGAAGCTATCCTTGCGCTCAAACCTGTCACGTTTCGTTACAAACAAAACCTAGATCCAGAGGGCGTCCCGCGATTTGGCTTGGTCGCGGAGGAGGTGGCGAAAGTAAATCCCGACTTGGTGACTCGCGATCGCGACGGCAAGCCCTATACCGTCCGCTACGAGGCTATCAACGCGATGTTGCTGAATGAGTTCCTGAAAGAGCATTACACGGTGCAAGAGTTGACATCTGCACTTGCAAAACACGAGGCCAGAATCGCTCTGCAGGACCAGCAAATTAAATCCCTGACTGCAGCTCTCAAAGAACAGGCCACGCAAATCCAGAAGGTGAGCGCCCAGGTCGAGACGAGCAAACCTGCACCGCAAGTGGTCGTCAGTCATTAAAGTCGGCGATCCTTCAAGGGGCACCAGTTCGGAATCAGCCGCCACGCTTTAGCAGTGTGGCGGCTCTCGTTTTGTGTTCAGTGCGGTGCTCGCGGCGGCGAGCACCGCAGAAAATCAGCAGGCGGCTGCCACAGCCGCTCTCACACTGGAGTATTTCAGCCATCGCAAAGATGTCAGTCTTCGCTACACTTTGCGGCCTATGACCGCCGGATCTTCAATCTTCTACGCTTCGTTTGCTTCGATTTACGCTATTTCGATTCTGTCGGCACAAGAGGAAACGCCACCAGATCGCCCGCCGATCAGCGGCGCTTCGCCGGCAGCGTCGTCTGCCAGTACGATTCCGCCGCTCTCTTCTTCTGTGACGCCGGCTCCTTCGCCAACCGCGCCACAGCTTACCGACGTGCTTTTCAAAAATCTTAAAGCTCGCTCGATCGGGCCGGCGGTGATGGGAGGCCGCGTCTCGGACATTGCGATTGATCCGCATAACCCGTTTATTTTCTATGTTGGGCTCGGACACGGCGGCGTTTTCAAAACGAATGACAACGGAGTTAGCTTCGATCCGGTCTTCGACAAACAACCGGTGCTCTCCATCGGGACGGTTGCAGTTGCGCCTTCCGATTCCGAGGTTATTTGGGTCGGAACTGGCGAAGTCAATGATCGCAATTCGTCCGATTGGGGTGACGGCGTTTATCGGTCGACCGATGGCGGCGAAAAGTGGCAGAACGTCGGGCTAAAAAACAGCCGCGCCATTGCGCGCATTGTTGTCGATCCCAAGAAACCGGAGGTCGCTTACGTCGCGGCAATGGGGAATTTGTGGACGGACGGCGGCGAACGCGGGCTCTTCAAGACAACTGATGCAGGCAAAAGTTGGAAAGTGATCTTGCAAGCGGCCGCGCCGCACGAGGCCCGCACTGGCTGTGGCGATGTGGTAGTGGATCCAACGAATCCCGAAATTGTTTACGCGGCGCTTTATGCGCGACAACGCACACCGTGGAGTTTCACGTCCGGCCCGAGCGTAACCGGCGGCGAAGATGTCGGCGGAATTTTCAAGAGCACTAACGGCGGCGCGACTTGGAAGAAACTTGAGGGCGGTCTGCCGGCTCAAACCGGCCGCATTGGATTGGCAATCAGTGCGAGTAACCCAAAGGTCGTCATGGCAGTCGTGCAAAGCTACGAAGGCGGATTCGGTTCGCTGGTCGATCTGCGGAGCAAAACGGGCGGAGTTTTTCGATCTGAAGACGGAGGCGAAAAATGGACACGCATGAGTGCCATGGACCCTCGCCCGTTTTATTTTAGCCAGATACGCCTCGACCCGGCAAACGATCAGCGCGTTTATCTTCTCAGCTTCGCGCTATTGGTATCCGATGACGGCGGAAAGAATTTCCGGGAAGATCTAACCGAAAAAGTTCATCCGGATTGCCACGCGCTCGCGATTCAACCCGGCACAGTGCCGCCGCCCAAACCACCAAAACCCGAAGACAAAAACAAGCCGCCTAAACCGCCAGTTTGCCAGCGTTTGTTACTTGGGACCGATGGCGGCGTGTATCAAAGTTTTGCGAGCGGCAAAAATTGGGATCATCTGAACAAGATTCCCGCAGGAGAATTTTATCGGATCTCGCTCGACGACACGAAACCGTATTTCCGAATTGCGGGTGGCCTTCAAGACAACGAAAATTGGGTGGGACCGAGCGGCGTGCAGAGTAAGGAGGGCATTCGCAACTGTGATTGGACCGCGCTTGCGGGTGGTGACGGTTTCTATGTCCTGTTCGATCCAACTGATCGCGACACGTTTTACGCGGAAAGCCAGCAGGGTGAAGTGCACCGGATCAATCTGCGAAATGGCGAACTGCGCCGTTTGCGACCCGAGCCGCCTGAAGGGCAGCCGCGATATCGTTTTCACTGGAATTCGCCAATGGTCATGAGCCGGCACAAACCGGGCGTGATTTATTTGGGCGGGAACTGTGTCTTCCGGTTAATCGATCGTGCGGAACGATATTCGGTGATCAGTCCCGATCTGACGCGTAACGATCCCGCGCGCACAAATGCTGCGGGCAGCGGCGCGGAAAATTACGGCGTAGTGTTTTCACTTGCCGAATCGCCGAAGCGCGCAGGTGTGTTGTGGGCCGGGACCGATGATGGGCGGCTCTGGTTAACAGAGAACGAGGGCGGCCGGTGGACCGAATTGACCAACAACTTGCCCGAGCCGGCGCGCGGTCAATGGGTGGTGCACATCGAACCTTCCAATATCGATGCTAACGCCGCTTACGTCGCGACGAACGCATATCGCTCAGGCGACGATCGTGCCACGATCTTGCGCACGGCTGACCTCGGCAAAACGTGGCAATCGGTTGCCGGCGATCTCCCGGTAAATGGCCCGGTAGAAGTTGTGCGCGAAGATCCGGTGAATGCGAACCTGCTTTATGCCGGAACGCACTTTGGATTGTTTGCGTCGTTTGACCAAGGCACCCACTGGGTCCGCATCGGCGATGTTCCCCCGGTCCGGGTCGATGATATCCAGATCCATCCGCGCACAGCAGACCTCGCGATTGCAACACACGGACGCAGCATTGCCATTCTGGACGATACCATCCCGTTTCGCGAATTCACGCCGGAGATTGCAGCAAAGCCAGCCCAATTCTTTAGCGTGCATCCCGTGACCGGCGCTTATCTTCAGCCGGGCTTTGTGGACTCGAACGGCAAAGGGATTTATCGCGGTCAAAATCCGGCTGAGGGCGCCCTGTTTACGGTTTGGATACGCGAGTTCACGGGCGATGAGATTAAAATCGCCGTGACGAAATCAACCGGGCAACCGGTGGCAAATCTCAAAGCGCCAGGCGCGCCGGGTTTTACGCGATTGAACTGGGATCTGCGGCCGACCAAAGATGTGAGCGTCGAATACGGCGGCGACGATCCGAAGCGCCTTCTGCCCGCTGGCGATTACACGGCGGAATTAACTTTCGGCACAACGAAAGTGAAGCAAACGTTTCATGTCGATCTTGCCGAAGGCATCACCCCGCGGTAGTGCGGCTAAGTTTTTCACCGAGCTGCTCAACGTCTAATGTTCCAGAATCATGCCTGCGATCGGGATCACCGGCGGAATCTCCACAGGTAAAAGCGCTTTTTGCGACTGTCTGCGTGAACTTCTTCCTGCGGCGAAGTTTTTTAATGCCGATCAGGCAGCGCATCTGCTGGTGGATCTTCCGGAAGTGAAAAAGCAAATCCGTCGCAAATTTGGCGGAGGAGTCTTTTTGAACGACGGGGACTTGAATCGAGAAACACTTCGAGCGATAATATTTGGCGATGCGCACAAAAAACGTGCGCTCGAACAGATTCTCCATCCGCGGATTCGCCGTCAATGGAGCACTGAAGCGAAAGCGCATCGCAATTCTCCCGATTTTTTCTTCGCTGAGATCCCGCTCCTTTATGAAACCGATGGTGAAAGGTTATGCGACCGAGTCGTGGTCGTGGCCTGTTCTTCGCAAACCCAATTACACTGGCTGATGGAGCGTACCTCGCTGGAACGGGCCGCAGCCGAACAAATGATCAACTCCCAAATGCTACTCGCCGAAAAAATCAGGCGCGCGGATCATGTGGTCTGGAATAACGGCGGTCAAGCGAGCCTTGAAGAACAAGCCCGTTTTCTCGTTGCGCTCTGGCAACAGCAATCATGGACGAAAAGCTAGAAACATCGACGGCCGCGACGGAGAACAGAAGACCGGGGCCTGCGAGCGTGGCTACGCCGCGCGCGCTGGATTTAAATGAGCTGCAAGAACTTTCGGGCAAAAAACTGGAGGCATTAGCGCGCGATCTGGATATGCATTTGCATTCCGCGCGCTCGCATCATCAGCATATTCTCGATGTGATCCGCGCGGCGTTGGCCACCGGAGCGACTGTTACGGCGGAAGGCTTTCTCGATCAGGTAAGCGACTCGTTCGCAGTGCTACGCTGGCCGAGATTAAACTTTTTGCCCGTTCCCGAGGACGTTTGCGTTCCCCGCGCGCTGATCGACAAATATCACCTGCGGCCTGGTCAAAGGTTTGGGGGAACTCTACGGCTCCCGGAGCATCGCGAGAAATTTCTCGCCCTCGAACAGCTCACGATGATCGAAGGCCAGCCGGCCGAGCAATGGACGGAGCCTCCGGATTTCGACAAATTGACGCCGCAGTTTCCGCAAGGCCGGATCATGCTGGAAAATCCAAAGACAAATTCCATTAGCGCCCGGGCCGTTGACTTGCTGGCGCCGCTCGGGCGGGGGCAGCGTGGTCTCATCGTCGCGCCGCCGCGGGTGGGCAAAACAATTCTACTCAAGGAAATCGCAAAGGCGATCCGGGTAAATCATCCGGACATCGTGCTCATTTTGCTGTTAGTGGACGAACGACCGGAAGAAGTGACCGATCTGGAGCGGGAAATCGATTGCCAGATTTATCACTCAAACTTCGACGAAAATGTGCATCGCCATGTCCAGGTGGCCGAGATGGTGCTGGAACGCGCCAAGCGTCTGGTGGAGTTGAAAAAGGATGTGGTAATTTTGCTCGATAGTATTACTCGGCTTTCGCGTGGATATAACAATCTGCAATCCGGGAAGGGCCGGATCATGTCTGGCGGCGTCGAAGCGAAAGCGCTTATCAAGCCAAAGAAATTTTTTGGCTCGGCGCGCAATGTGGAAGAAAGCGGTAGCCTCACCGTGCTCGCTACCGCTTTGACCGAAACAGGCAGCCGCATGGACGAACTCATTTTCGAAGAATTCAAGGGCACAGGCAACATGGAGTTGCATCTCGATCGCGCGCTGCAGGAGAAGCGGCTTTATCCGGCGATCCATCCATTACTGTCGGCGACGCGACGCGAAGATTTGCTGTATCATCCCGATGAATGGGAGCGAGTGCAGCAGTTGCGCAAGACCATGGCGGCGCTTCCTCCGATTGAGGCGATGGAAAAGTTAATCGAGAACCTGGAAGCGACGAAGACGAACGCGGAGTTGCTGCTGAGCGGATTGCGATGAACGCAGGAGCTCCAAATTCCAACATCCGAGCCTCAGAGAATCTTCAATCATCAAACTCCAAAGGAGTGGCGCGAATTGAGTTGGATTTTGGGGCTTGGAATTTCTCTGGATGTTGGAGCTTGGGATTTGGAGCGTTGAAAAATTGATCGCGAACGCCTCGCAGCTATCCGAGCTGCTCGAGAAAATCGAAGCGGTTGATCGCGTGGCAGTCGATACGGAGGCTGATAGCCTTCATTGTTATCGAGAGAAACTTTGTCTGCTCCAAATCAGTCTGCCGGGGCGCGATTCCATCGTCGATCCTTTGGCGGATGTCGATCTTGCGCCGTTGCGGGCTACGCTGGAACGCAAGGAAATTGTTTTGCACGGCGCGGACTACGACCTGCGAATGCTTCGCCGCGGTTTTAACTTCGTTGCGCGCAGAATTTTCGACACGCTGATCGCTTCACGTCTGCTTGGCGTTCGTGAATTCAGTCTGGCTGCGTTGGTAAAACGCTACTTCGGTGTCGAGCTGCCGAAAGGTTCGCAAAAGGCGAATTGGGCGCAGCGTCCGCT
>QHOD01000086.1 GCA_003218615.1 Verrucomicrobiota bacterium | reverse complement strand
GGCCGGTTCACGGAAGAAGCCGGTCTGCCAAATCTCGTCGGCAAATACGTGTTCGACGCCAACCGCGACATCGTTGAATTGCTCCGCGAGCGCGGGAAGCTGCTCGGTGAACAGAAATTCCATCATTCATATCCCTATTGCTGGCGTTCGAAAACGCCGATCATATTCCGCAACGTCGAACAATTTTTCATTCGGATTGATGAGCTGCGTGGCAAAGCGCTCCATGCCATCAAGACGGTGAAGTGGATTCCATCGTGGGGAGAAAAGCGAATCAGCGGAACTGTCGAATCCCGCCCCGACTGGGTGATTTCACGTCAACGAAGCTGGGGCGTGCCGCTCCCGGCTTTTTATTCAAAGGATGGAGAAGCAATTCTCGACGCGAAAATCATTCGGAAACTCGCCGATCTCGTCGCGCAACGCGGCTCGAACATTTGGTTTGAGTTGAACGATGTCGATCTTGCGCGCGAACTCGACCTTCCGCCAGGCACAACGAAACGCAACGACACGATCGATGTTTGGATCGACAGCGGCATCTCGCACAAAGCTGTTTGCGCGCTGCATCCCGAATTGCGCGATCCCGCCGACATGTATCTCGAAGCGACCGATCAGCACCGCGGCTGGTTTCAATCGTCGCTTATGACGAGCGTCGCGCTCAACAATCGCGCGCCGTACAAGATTTGCGTGACGCACGGTTTTGTTGTCGATCTCGACGGAAAAAAGATTTCTAAATCCGGGACGTACGACAAGCCAACAGCCGCTGACCATTTCGTGGGCCGCCATGGCGCCGATCTCGTTCGGCTTTGGGCGAGCAGCATCGATTACACGGATGACGTGCCGTTTTCCGAGGAGATGTTCACGCGTCTCGGCGACACGTATCGACGAATCAGAAACACGCTACGCATTTTGCTGGGAAATCTTTACGACTTCGAATCAGGAAAACAGGAAAGCAGGAAAGAAGATTTTACTCTGATTGATCGCTGGATTTTGGAGCGACTCGATCACGTGATCGCAGATTGTCGAGCTGGTTACGAAGCGTTCGGATTTCACAAGGTCTATCATACGCTCAACCAATTTTGCGCAGTCGATCTGAGCAGCCTCTACATCGACATCACAAAAGACCGGATGTATTGCGACGCGCCGGATTCGCCGCGCCGTCGCGCGACACAAATAGTAATGCACAGAGTTTTCGACGCGCTCTGCCGATTGCTTGCGCCGATCCTGGCCTTCACTGCCGAGGAAGCATGGCGCCATTCAGGTGTTGGCGCTTCGATTCATCTGGAGGAATTTCCGCAGCCGCAACATCGGCGTCATGAAGCAAGCGATCGGGTTGCGGAGCTTCTCAAATTGCGCGGCGTGATCGGACAGGCGATCGAGCGTGCGCGGCAGGAGAAACTAATCGGGAACGCGCTCGAGGCCGCAGTTGTTTTGCATTCGAACTCCGTTGTCACGACACAAATCGACAAGGAAGAACTGGAAGAATTTTTTATCCTGAGCGACCTCACGATTCACGAAGCGAAGGAAGCCACCGCTTGCGTGACCAAAACACCCTACAAGAAGTGCGCGCGTTGCTGGCGTCATCGGTCAACTGTTGGCTCGAGCAAAGAACATCCCGATTTGTGCGACCGGTGCGAAAGCGTGGTCACAGCTATCAGAGCCTAGCACCGTATGGTGCTTCATATTCGTAGTCGCAGCGCAAAATGAAATTCATCTTCTTTCTCTCGCTTCCGCTCTACGCGCTTGATCAATGGACGAAACACTTGGTTTTGCGGTTGATTGGCCCGGAGGAGCCGGGGCGCACGGTGATACGGGATTTCTTTAGTCTGGTGAACGTCACGAATACCGGCGCAGCGTTTGGCTCATTCCGAAACAACAACACTTTCTTTATCGTAATTTCGTCTGTCGCACTTGTCGTTGTCCTGGCTCTCCTCATCCGGCGGCGAGCACCCGATGTTTGGCGCGATGTCTCGCTGGCGCTTTTGCTCGCCGGCATCCTGGGAAATCTTACCGATCGTATTTTTTACGGCCACGTGATCGACTTTCTCCTGTTCGATCTCGGAAAGCACGCGCCCAGGATTTTTCACCCCTGGCCCGCTTTCAACATAGCCGATTCGTGCATCTCGATTGCAGTGGTTCTCTTCATCATTCACTCTTTCTGGCCAGGAAAGAGAGCGGCACCTAACCGGTAGGATTGACCTCAATCACCTGCTCCCTGATGCTCATCACGCGTGGGACGGACGGTTCAGATGAACCGCCCCTACCTGATTTTGTGATGAAACCATCGCCGATGGAAAAGACGGCGCGCGAAATTGCCGCGCGTCTGCGCGAGAACGATTATATCGCGTACTTCGCTGGCGGTTGTGTGCGCGACATGGTGCGCGGTTTGACGCCGAAGGATTACGACATCGCTACCGATGCGCGGCCCGAAGCCGTGCAGAAGCTTTTCCCGCGCACGTACGCGGTTGGCGCGCACTTTGGCGTCATCATCGTGCTGGAAAACGGCTTTCAATTCGAGGTTGCCACTTTTCGCTCAGATGAAGGCTATATCGACGGGAGGCATCCCAGCGCGGTGCGGTTTTCATCTCCAGAGGAAGACGCAAAGCGCCGCGATTTCACAATCAATGGGATGTTTTACGATCCGGTCGCGGAGGAGGTGATCGATTTCGTCGGGGGCCGCGCCGATATCGCGGCGAAATTGGTGCGGGCAATTGGCGATCCGGCGGAGCGGCTCGCAGAGGATCGGCTGCGAATGCTGCGGGCGGTGCGTTTTGCCACTGTGCTCGACTACAAGATCGACAATGGAACTTGGAAGGCGCTCGTGGCCAACGCGCCTTCAATTAATCAGATTAGCGCGGAACGAATTCGAGACGAGCTCGTGCGTATTTTGACTTCGCCCAATCGGGTGCGCGGCTGGGACCTCCTTGATTCCAGCGGACTGATGCGGGTGATCCTGCCCGAGATCGACGCAATGAAGGGCTGCCTGCAACCTGAGCAATTTCATCCGGAAGGCGACGTTTTTCAGCACACGCGGTTAATGTTGCAATTTCTTCCCGAAAAAGTTTCTGTGCCGCTCGTATTTTCTGTCCTGCTTCACGATGTGGCGAAGCCGCGCACCGCAACCGTAGACGAAACGGGACGAATCCGTTTCAGCGGGCATGATCGCCTGGGTGCGGAGATGACTGAGGAAATCATGCGCCGTCTGCGATTTTCGGGCGCTGAGATCGAAGCCACGGTCGAAATGGTGCGTCAGCACATGGTTTTCAAGGACGTGCCGAAGATGCGGGTAGCGAAATTAAAGCGTTTCATGGCCCGACCGACTTTCGAGGACGAGCTAGAGCTGCATCGGGTCGATTGCGAGGGCAGCCATCGCATGCTCGACAATTACGAATTTCTCCTGCGGAAGCGTGAGGAATTCGCCAACGAACCGGTCATCCCGCTGCCACTGGTGCGCGGAGACGATTTGATCGCGCTCGGTTTAAAGCCCGGCCCCAAATTCGGCGAAATTCTGGAGGCAGCAGAGACTCAACAGCTCGAGGGAAAGCTCCGGACGCGAGAGGAAGCCCTGGAGTGGGTGAGGCGAGAATATTCGTTGGGAAGGACAGCTGAAGAGAACATCGAATGAGAATTCTGATGATTAGCGCGGAGGGACCGCCGTTGCAGCGCGCCGGAGCGCTGATCGACGTGATGGACGCGCTGCCGCGCGAGCTGCGCAAGCGCGGGCACGAGGTCAGCGTGACACTGCCGTATTACCGCGAAATTCGAGAGAATCGCGCATTTAAAAAGAAGGACAGTGGGATAACTGTCGATGTTCAAGTGGGCGACAAAACTTACGTCGCCAAATACCTCGAAGGACGCAGTGCCAGTGGCGTGCAGTTATTTTTCATTCACTGCCACAAATTTTTTGATCGACCAGGCATCTACGGTGAGCGCGGCCAGCCCTACGAAGATAACGCGGCGCGTTTCATTTTTTTGTGTAAGGCAGCGCTGGAGTTGGCCCGGCGATTGACGCCGCAGGCGCAAATTCTGCACGTGCACGATTGGGCGCCAGCGCTGGTACCGGTATTTGTGCATGCGCAAGGCCTGCCGTTCAAAACGGTGCTGACCATTCATCACCTGGCTGAACAGGGCAGTTTCTGGGGACTGGACTTCCGTTTCACAAATCTGCCGGAACGATTTTTCACACTGCATGGCGTCGAATTTTTTGGACGCCTGAATTTTCTTAAAGGCGGAATTCTCTATGCCGACAAGATCACCGCGGTAAGCGAGCATTACCGGCGCGAAATACTGACGGCGGTCGGCGGCCATGGTCTTGATTGCGTGCTACGTGAAAATGCGTACCGCCTCACGGCGATTTTGCACGGCGCCGATTACACGCGCCGGAACCCCGTGTCCGATCGTCTGCTTCCGGCCAATTACGACACGAAGAAGCTTCGAGGAAAACGGGTTTGTCGCGACGCGTTGCTAAAAGAAATGAAGCTCGCATCTGCACCGCGCGGTCCGGTTTTTGGCATGGTGACTCGAGTCGTTAAGGAAAAGGGCTTCGAGATTCTGGTGCCGCTTGTCGATCGACTTCTCTGGGATGACGTCCGCCTCATCATTCTCGGCGAAGGCGATCCAGCTTATGAAACTGCTCTGGCCATCGCCGCCAGAAAATTCCCAGACAAGTTCGCATACCGAAAGGACTACGACGAAAAACTTGCTCACTTGATTGAAGCGGGCATGGATATCAGCCTGATCCCATCGCGCTTCGAGCCGGCTGGTTTAAGCGCGATGTACAATCTGAAATACGGGGCGCTTCCGGTTGCGCGGGCCACCGGCGGGATTCAAGAGATTATCGAGGACTACGACCCGGCCATGGATCGCGGCTACGGTTTCCTCTGTTACGAATATTCAAGCGACGCCTTCTGGGATGCGATCAAACGAGCGCGTGAAATTTTTCGTGACCGCAACGTCTGGACAAAGCTGATGAAACGGGCCATGGCGCGCGATTTTTCATGGGAAACTTCCGCGCAGCGTTATGAGGAGCTTTATACAGAACTTGTCGGCGCTAAGGATGAAGCAGCAGCTTAGCGGACCTTTTCTAAAGCAGGTCGAGCCTACTTCGGCGCGGGCGAGGCGACGAGTTTTTGAAAGCGTGGGTCGTTCCGAAGCGGATCGAACATCGGATCGAGCCGGAGCAGGGCGGGAGTGAGCGGCGCGTTCACAGCCAGCGCGCCATCGCCCGGTATAGAAAGTATTTTCTGTAAAGCGGCAATGGCGCGGTCAGGTTCCCCCATGCGCGCTGCCACTCGGGCGAGGATTTCGATCGTCTGGGGACCATCCGCTGCGTCTTTTTCGATCGGATTCGCGGCCATGGCGCGTTCGACCAGAGTTAAGGCAGCGGCTTTTTCACCAAGGCCCATATTGATCAGCGCGAGATCGTTAATGAGAATCCAATTTTCCGGCTGTTCTTTGAGGAAAGATTCCAGTTCGGTGCGCGCTTGTCGCCAGCTTTCCTGAGCGGCGGCATGGTCGCCGGCGACTTCCTGCGCCCAGCCTAACCAAAAGCGCAGTTCGCCATTGTAAAAACCCAACGATGGATCGGGCTTGGCCAGGATCTCCTTTAGCCGAGAGATAATTTGCGCAGGACGGCGCTCCAGGACGGCTTGATAAGCTTGTGTTTCCAACGCGGTGGGGTCGCCGGCAGCTGGTTGGAGTGGAGCAAGGAGCATCGAGGCACGCGGCAGATCGCCCTCAGCTTGCGCAATAGCAGCCTTTTCCACAAAGGTATCGATGTCGTCTGGCGTAATATCTAGGACCTGGTCGAACTTGCGCAGCGCTTCAGGATAACGACGAAGCATAAGGTAGTTCACAGCGTGCTGGGTGATCAGGTTAACGTTGCGCGGGTCGAGCCGCTCGGCTTCGTTGAAGTAAATCTCGCTCCGGTCCCACTGGCTGCGCTTCCGTGCGACATAGGCCAGCGACTCGGGAATCCGGCTGCTATTGGGGAGGAACTGACGTGCTTGCTCATAGTAACGCAGCGCAGTGTCGTGATCCTTCAGAATGGCGGTGTGGTAATAGCCCTTGGCCAATAGGGCTTCGCCGAGATTGGGCTGAAGAGTGAGCGCGGTTTCGGCTGCCTGCTGCGCTTCTTCACGAAGGGCAGCTGTTGGCTGAAGATTTAGTGTGCGGTAGCCGCGCGCATCGACGTATGACAACAGCGCCCAACTAAGCGCGAACTTCGGATCTAAGCGCACCGCTTCTTTGAGATATTTCTGTGCGCTAAGGTAGTTGCCGGGCGTGTTTTGCGTTTTCAGTGTATCAGCTAGGCCGCGCAGATAAGCATCGTAGGCCTCGGGATTGTCAGTCGGTTTAGCGGCGATGACTTGCTCTTCCCGGCCGGTGAGTTTCGCTCGCAAATGATCGGCGATGGCTTTGGCCACCTCAGTCTCGACTGAAAAGATGTCGGTCAGTTTGCGATCAAACGTATCGGCCCAAAGATGAGAATCATTCGCTGCCTTAATTAAGCGGACGTTCACGCGTACGACGTCGCCGCTCTTCTGCACACTTCCTTCTAGGATGTTGGCGACGCCAAGTTGCGTGGCGATCTCAGGCAGGTTCTCCGGCGCGCTTTTATAATGCTGCGTGGACGTGCGGGAGATGACCTTTAGATCAGCGATTTTGGATAAGCGGGTGCGGATTTCGTCCTGGATGCCGTCGGCAAAGTAGGCGTTGGCTTTGTCTTCGCTTCGGTTTTCGAAGGGAAGGACCGCGATGCTTTTTTCCGAAATAGGAAGTCCTACGTCCGCGGCTTTCACCGAAGAAGAGCGTGCAACCGCCGGTGCGCCTCGTCGGTAAAACACGGAAAAGCTGATCGCCAAAGCGACCGCTGAAAGGAGCAAAACAGCGGTAAGCACGTACTTGGGCCAACGTGGCGTAATGACCGGACGGACGCTAACACCGGACGTCTGCTTCCATCTTCTTCTTCGCTTGAGTTTGTCTGGAAGATGTGGGTTGCCGCGATTGTCTTTGTAGAGATTAACCAGGTGCAGCCTCCGCCCGTGCTTCACCTCACACTCGCCGAGATCGTGCAAATACGGCTGCCAGTGCCGGTATTGGGTCAAATCTTCCGCTATATGCCCCGACAAAAGAATATGCCCGGCGTCGCCACAATCCAGCACCCGCTGCGCGACATTGATTCCTGACCCTGCCAGACTGAGTCTATCGTTAATATCACTGACTCGATTGACTTGACCGCTGTGAACTCCCATTCGCAACTGAATGCGTGGATGCTCTTGCAGGGCGCTGCTAATCTCCAGCGCGCATCGCGCCGGCTCCTCCGGACTGTGGAAAAAAACGAG
>QHOD01000085.1 GCA_003218615.1 Verrucomicrobiota bacterium | reverse complement strand
TTTGCTGGCACGCGAGCGACCAATTCATCTGCGCAGCCTACACGTGAGCGGCGCAGTTTCCGGAGAGCGTGGTCCTTATCGCGCATCCGGAAATTGGTGGGACGAAAAATGGTGGGACCGCGCCGAATGGGACCTGCAACTGGAGAATGGAATTTTGTGTCGCTGTCATCAGAGCGAGGAAAATTGGGAGATTGATGGAGTTTATGACTGAGAATGTCATCTCGAGCGGAGCGAGAGATCTCACGAAAGGACGATTGAGCACTCTCAGTTTCCAGCGTGATCAAAGCTTTATAGGTGAGATCCTTCGCCTGCGCTCAGGATGACATGTCATGAGCTACGTCGAGTTACATGCGTGCAGCGTTTTTAGTTTTCTTCGCGGCGCTTCGTTTCCGGAGCAACTGGCCGAGACGGCAGCGGAACTGGAAATGCCCGCGCTGGCGTTGCTCGATCGCAACGGCGTTTACGGCGCGCAACGATTTTCCGTCGCCGCTCGCGAACATAATGTGCGTCCGATCGTCGGTTGTGAATTATCGATGGAAGACGGCAGCATTCTGCCGGTGTTGGTCGAAAATCGGACAGGCTACAAAAATCTTTGTGAACTGCTGACTCAGGCACATCTGCGCAGCGAAAAAGGGCAATGCGCGATCGGGTGGGATGAGCTGCCGCAATTGGCGGAAGGTTTGGTCGCACTCTTTGGCGCAGGCGCTCCCCAGAACGCACGTGCGCGGTTTTTGATCGATGTTTTTGGGCGCGAAAATGTATTCGTTGAAATCCAACGGCATTTTTTGCGCGGGGAAGAACGCGTTAACCGGCAACTTGTCGATCTTGCGAGTCATTATCGATTGCCAATCCTGGCAACGAACGGTGTCCAGTACGCGAAGCCCTATGGCCGCGAAGTCCTGGATGTGTTCGCCTGTATTCGCGAACACACGCACCTCGACGCTGCGGGAAAATTGCTTACGCAAAACAGTGAGCGTCATCTCAAGAGCGATACGCAAATGCGCGAGATTTTTCGCGATTTGCCCGAAGCAATCGAGAATACATCGCGGCTGGCCGAGCGACTGACGTTTTCCCTCGAGAACATTGGCTACGAATTTCCATCATTTCCCGTTCCGGCAGGCCACAACATGGATTCATTTTTGCGCACGATCGTTTGGTTCGGTGCGCAACAGCGATATGCGGCGATCAGCGCGAAAGTGAAATGTCAGCTTGAAGAAGAGCTCACGTTGATCACCAGGCTCGGCTTCCCCGGCTATTTTTTGATTGTCTGGGACATCGTCAATTTCTGTCGCGAGCACGACATCATGGTGCAGGGCCGGGGCAGCGCCGCGAACAGCGCGGTTTGTTATTGCCTCGGCATCACCCCGGTCGATCCGGTGAGCAATAATTTAGTTTTTGAGCGGTTTTTAAATGAGAGCCGCAAAGGTTGGCCCGACATCGATCTCGATCTTCCCAGCGGTGATCGGCGCGAAAGTGTGATCCAGGAAATTTATCGCCGCTACGGTAAACACGGCGCGGCGATGACCGCGAATGTAATCACGTATCGCGGACGCAGCGCGGCGCGTGAAATCGGCAAAGCGCTCAATTTTTCGCCGAGCATCATCGATCGTTTCTCACATTTGTTTGCGAGCGGAGATTTTCCACACACGCTCGAGCTGGAATCGCAGATCAAGCAGGCTGGTTTGCCAAAAGCGCATCCACGCATGCCGGCATTCGTCAATTTGTATCGAGCGATCTACGGATTGCCGCGTCATCTTGGTCAGCATTCCGGCGGGATGATCATCTGTCAGAACAAACTCAGCTCCTTTGTGCCGCTGGAAAATGCGTCCATGCCGGGACGGGTCGTTGCGCAATGGGACAAGGACGATTGCGAAGACCTTGGTATCGTGAAGGTCGATCTGCTCGGGCTCGGGATGATGTCGGTGATGCAGGATGCGTTTGAATTGTGCCGTGAGCGCGGGCGCCCGCTCAATCTTGCTCATATTCCAAAGAATGACGCTGCCACGTTTGAGATCATGCAGAAGGCCGACACGATCGGCGTTTTTCAAATCGAGAGCCGTGCGCAAATGGCGACCCTGCCGCGGATGCAGCCGAAATGTTTTTACGATGTAGTGATTGAAGTGGCAATCATCCGCCCGGGCCCGATCCAGGGCGATATGGTGCATCCGTATCTGGCGCGGCGCGCCGGACGCCAACCGGTCACATATTTTGATCCGCGTCTGGAACCGGTGCTCGGGCGCACGTTGGGTGTCCCATTGTTTCAGGAGCAAATGCTCAAGATCGCGATGATCATGACCGATTTTTCCGGCAAGGAAGCTGAGGAATTGCGGCGCGCGCTCAGTTTTCATCGTTCCGAGGAACGGATGCAAAAAGTTTGCGCGAAACTCCGGGCGGCGATGGAGCGGAAAGACATCGGACCGGACAAGATCGACAAAATCATTCAATCGATCTCGTCATTTGCGCTTTACGGATTTCCGGAATCGCACGCGATTAGTTTTGCGATTCTGGCTTATGGCAGCGCATATTTAAAAGTCCATCGCGCACCGGAATTTTACGCGAGTCTCTTGAACAATCAGCCGATGGGCTTTTATACGCCTGCGACGATTGTGAAAGACGCGCAGCGGCACGGATTGAAGATCAAGCCAGTTTGTGTCTCGCAATCCGACTGGCGTTGTACAGTCGTTGACGACAGCACGGTGCGTTTGGGGTTTTGCATGGTGAACGGATTGCGGCAGGAACATGCGGAAAAGCTCGTTAGGCAGAGACAAGATCGGCAATTCGAGTCGTTGGATGATTTCAAGCGGCGCATGCCGCTTTCAAAAGACGAATTGCGCATGTTGGCCGAACTCGGCGCGCTGAATTGTTTTGCCGAACATCGGCGCGCGGCCATGTGGCGGGCGGAGGAACAAACGTCAGAGGCGCTGTTTACTGTAGCCGAGACCGGCGATCCTGGCTCTTCAATGAGGACGTTGTCCCCGGCCGGGATCACCGATCCCGGCTACAACGTGCCGCTCGCGCGAATGACGCTGCCGGAGCGGGTGAAAGCGGATTACGAAACAATGAACCTGACGACCGGACCGCACCCGATGAAACTTTTACGTGAAAGTTTGCCGAATATTTGGCGGGCGATCGATCTGGCGCAGGCGCGCCATGGCGCCACAGTGCAGATCGCCGGCAATGTCATTTGCCGTCAGCGACCTGGCACAGCAAAGGGATTTGTTTTTATCAGCCTGGAAGACGAAACCGGCGTCTCAAATGCAATTGTCGATCCTGACTTGTTCGAACGGTTTCGGCTCGTGATCACTGAGGAAATGTTTCTGCTCATCGAAGGCGAAGCGCAGAATTCGGATGGCGTGGTTTTGATTAAAGCACGGGAAATTAGAGCGCTCGCACATGAAAAACTCATCGGGAGCGAGTCGCACGATTTCAGGTGATAGAAATGTGGGAGCGACCTCAGTGCCGCGATTCTGCGGTTTCTAAAAATCGGGACGCTAAGGTCCCTCCCACATTAAATCTACTCTCCGGCGTGATGCGGCGCGGGCACTTTCGGTTCGGTCCGTTTTTCTGCCGGCTTTTGATCGGATTCGATCCATTCGGTGTGAAAAAAACCCGGCTTATCCACGCGTTCGTAAGTGTGTGCGCCAAAGAAGTCGCGCTGCGCCTGCAAGAGATTGGCAGGCAAACGCGCCTGGCGGTAACTGTCAAAGTAAGCAAGCGACGCAGAAAATGCAGGAACGGCGACGCCGTGCTTGATAGCTGTTGAAACCGCGACGCGCCAATTGCGCTGCGTCTTCCGGATGATCTTCGTGAAATACCGATCGAGCAGAAGATTATGCAGTGCGGGGTCGCGCTGATATGCCTCCACAATCCGGTTCAGAAATTTCGCGCGAATGATGCAGCCGCCTCGCCAGATGGTGGCGATGTCGCTCAGGTTGAGGTTCCACTTGTATTCGGTGCTCGCGCCTCCAAGAAGCTCCATCCCCTGGGCATAAGAAACGATTTTGGACGCATAAAGCGCGTCACGCACCGCATTGACGAGACGCGTCCGATCGCCTTTAAACTTTCGCGCCTTCGGTTGCGGCAGAATTTTCGATGCGGCCACGCGCTCTTCTTTCCGCGACGAGATCACGCGTGCTTCAACGGCGGCGTTAATTGTCGAGATGACGACTGATTGTTTAATCGCGGATTGAAGCGTCCAGATACCGGTTCCTTTTTGTCCGGCTTTGTCGAGAATTACATCGACCAGTGGTTTTCCCGTCTCCGGATCAATCTTTCGGAAAATTTGGGACGTAATCTCAATGAGGTAGCTATCGAGTTCGCCTTTGTTCCATTCTGCGAAAGTCTCGGCCAGTTGTGCAGCGTCCATCTCCGCGATGTCTTTGAGGATTGCGTAAGCCTCGCAGATCAACTGGATATCGCCGTACTCGATGCCGTTATGCACCATCTTGACGTAGTGACCGGCGCCGTCCGGTCCCATGTATCGACAACATGGCTCGCCGTCCACTTGCGCAGCGATCTTGCGGAAAATGGGCGCGATGATTTCCCATGATTCGCGCGAGCCGCCCGGCATCAGGGAGGGACCTTTGAGAGCACCTTCTTCGCCACCGGAGACGCCACAGCCTACAAAATGAATTCCGCGGTCCTCTAACTCCTTGCCACGTCTTTGCGTGTCGGTGAAAAGGGAATTGCCACCGTCAATGATGACATCGCCCTTTTCGAGCAGTGGCGCGAGCTGATTGATGACAGCGTCAACCGGCGGGCCCGCTTTCACCATGATCATCGCTTTGCGCGGGCGCGTGAGCGCAGCCACGAATTCCTCTATCGTCTGCGTGGGCTGAATGTTTTTCCCTTTGGCCCGCCCGCTTGCGAATTTCTCCGTGACTTCTGTGGTGCGGTTGAAAACAGCGACAGAGAATCCTTTCGATTCCATGTTCAAGGCGAGATTTTCGCCCATCACGGCCAGACCGATCAGGCCAATATCACATTGATTCGTGCTCATTTTCGTATCTCCTTGTGTGTGCCTCAATACAGAGGAGACTCACTGTAGCGAGCATTTAGAGCGCATGGCAAATCCGGTTTGCGAAGTTTTATTGACGAAAGCGCAGCTCACCGCGCCAGAGAATGAGGTCGATCCCGGCGCTGGCGCTGTGGTCGTTTTTTGGGGCGTTGTTCGCGAGGTTGAAAATGGACGCAAGATAGAGGGCATCGATTACGAAGCGCACACAGTAATGGCCGAACATCAACTGCGATTAGTCGCAGAGGCGGCGACGGAAAAGTTTCAATTGAAGAAGATCGTGGCTCATCATCGGATCGGTTTCGTTCGCACTGGCGAGCCATCATTAGTCCTTCAAGTTAGTGCGCGGCATCGCGCCGCTGCTTTCGAGGCGGGCAAGTGGATTGTGGACGAGCTAAAGAAAAAAGTGCCAATCTGGAAGCGACCGCGATTCAAGGTTGAGAGTCTGCGCCGCGCCCCGCAGAGGGAGGCGGCTACAGCGAAATGAACTGGGCGAACCGAATAACTTTAAGCCGGCTGCTGCTGACGGTGCTTTTTGTGGTGGCGCTAAATTCTTCGTGGCATTACGCGCGCACGTCCGCACTTGTGATTTTTCTCATTGCCGGGCTGACAGATTTTATCGATGGGGAAATCGCCCGGCGCTACGGAGTCATCACAAATTTTGGCAAGTTGATGGACCCGCTCGTGGACAAGATTATGATGGCGGCGGCGTTCATTTCGCTGGTGCCCCTCAAGGCTATTCCGGCATGGGCGGCCACAGCTGTAGTAGCGCGCGATTTTTTGATTACTGGTTTGCGTCTAATGGCCAGTGCGAAGGGACGAATTCTGCCAGCAGAGCGGCTCGGAAAACAGAAAACTTCCTGGCAGATCATCACTGTCATTTTCTTCCTCGTCCTCCTTTCGATGGCGGAATTGCGATACGCGAATGAAACATCGACGTGGTGGTTGCGGGCCTGGGGCGAAGCTGGTCCCGCGCTGGTGTGGATCACGGTGGCGCTCACGATTTACTCCGGCTTGGGTTTCACCTGGCGGAATCGCGAGCTGATCGCCCCGGATCAATAGCGGGCAACGGGAATCGAACCCGCATGGCCAGCTTGGAAGGCTGGAACTTTACCATTAAGCTATGCCCGCGAGATGTAAGAAGCGAATAGTCATCGGTGAACGGAGAATAGTCAAAGCTAAGTGGCAGGCGTTGCAGCGCGCCCTGCCTATTTCTCGAATGCAGTCGCGATCAACGTGGCGTTGTGGCCGCCAAAGCCGAACGAGTTATTTAACGCAACGCGCACTTTCTTTTCGCGAGCGACATTTGGCGTGTAATCGAGGTCGCATTCTTCGCCGGGATTTTCCAAATTGATCGTCGGCGGAATCACCGAATCGCGAATGGCCAGCGCGCACGCGGCCATTTCTATTCCACCGGCGCCGCCCAACAAATGGCCGGTCATCGATTTAGTGGAACTAACGGACACTTTGTGGGCCTGCTCGCCAAATACCTGCTTGATTGCGCGCGTCTCGCAAAGGTCGCCGATATCGGTGGAGGTTGCGTGCGCGTTGACGTAATCAACCTGATCGGGAGAAATCCGCGCGTGTGCGAGCGCCAGTTGCATGGCGCGCACGGCGCCTTCCCCGTCGGGCGGCGGCGCGGTCATGTGGTAGGCGTCCGCACACGCTCCGTAGCCTGTGAGCTCGCAATGAATTCGGGCGCCCCGCGCTCTGGCGTGTTCCAACTCCTCCACCACGACAACACCCGCACCTTCACTCATGACAAAACCATCCCGGTCGCGATCGAACGGCCGCGACGCGCGTTCCGGGGCGTCGTTGCGTGTGCTGAGCGCTTTCATTGCGGAAAATCCCGCAAGGCCGATTGGGACAATTGAGGCCTCCGAACCGCCGGCGAGAAAAATATCGGCATCGCCAAATTTGATGATCCGCCAGGATTCACCGATGGCGTTATTCGATGTCGCGCAAGCTGTGACGATACAGATGTTCGGGCCGCGCAGGCCATACTCCATGGAGATGATTCCGCTCGCCATATTGCTGATCAACATCGGAATCGTGAATGGCGAATTTCGGGACGGTCCTCTGGTCAACAGGATCGTCTGCTGATCCTGGAGTGTCTTCAGCCCGCCAATTCCACTGCTAACAATGACACCGAAGCGATCCCGGCGCCTGAGAGTCTCGACGTCGATCCCCGCATTATCGAGTGCCATCTTCGCCGCTGCCAACGCGAGCTGCGCGAAGCGATCCGTGCGGCGGACGTCCTTCGGATTCTTAAAGAATGGTTTCGGATCGAAATCGCGTACGTCGCCAGCGATCTGGCAATCGTAACTGCTGGCGTCGAACGTTTCGATTTTGCGAATACCGCTGACCCCGTTCTTAAGATTCGACCAAAACGTCTCCAAATCGTTGCCAACCGGCGTAACGACGCCCAATCCAGTGATGACGACTCTGCGATCGTTGTTCATTTAGTGATTTGCCGATTTAGTAATTTAGCAATTCAACAGTTTAGCGGTTCGACGATTTAACCCGACATCAAAGCACAATCGTTAAATCTCGAAATCACGGAATCGCTAGATAATCTTAGCTCATTCCCATTCCGACGCTCTGCACGGTCTGGAATGATCGCGCCGACCAAATTTTGGCTGCCATCGTCAACTTCCGCCGGACCGAAGAGGATTTGTTTCAGTGACCCGGTGGTGCCGACCTTGATCCGCGTCCCTCGCGGGAGGTTTGCGTGTGGAGTGGCCATGCCCCAATGGTATCCGCAACCGGGCGCTTCCTGCGCCTTGGCAAATGCGCTGCCCACCATCACGGCGTCCGCGCCGCAGGCCAGCGCTTTACAAACATCACCGCCTTTGCTCATCCCGCCATCGGTGATGATAGGCACAAAACGTGATGTCTTTTTGAAATAAGCGTCTCGCGCAGCGGCGCAATCAACTGTCGCTGTCACCTGTGGAACACCGAGACCGAGCACACCGCGTGAAGTGCAAGCTGCTCCTGGTCCAACGCCAACCAAAACCGCAGCCGGACCGCACTCCATGATCTCAAAGGTCACATCGTAGCCGACTGTGTTTCCGACGATCACAGGAATGCCCATCTCGCGGCAGAATTTTGCCAGATCCAGAGATTTATACTCCGACGAAATATGCCTCGCAGTGGAAACCGTGCTCTGCACAACGAAAACGTCCGCCCCTGCCTCTTGCGCAATCTTGCCGAATTCAACGGCACGCTGCGGGATGGAACTCACCGCCGCGAGCGCGCCGCCATCCTTAATCTGGCGCACGCGGGCCGCGATCAAGTCTTGCTGGACTGGTTCCTGGTAAATCCTTTGCAGCAGCGCGGTAACTTCGGATTTGTCTGCCTCTACGATTTTTTGCAGGACTTCTTGCGGATTCTTGTAGCGCGTTTGCACTCCTTCGAGATTTAGGACGGCTAGCCCGCCCAATTTGCTCATGGTGATGGCGAAACGGACATCAACGACTCCGTCCATCGCGCTGGCCAGAATGGGAATCTTCAATGCGAGTGGCTCGGTGTCTTTCCGCGGCAGGCGGAAAGCAATATCCACTTCGTTTGGATTAACGGTCACTCGGCCCGGCACGAGCGCGATTTCGTCGAACCCATAGGTCACGCGTGCTTTGCGATTGCGGCCGATCCACATTCCCATATCAAATTTGGTCCATCTTAAATCGCTCGTTTAGACTTCCACAGCGCGGGCACCGAGGAAGCAATGCGTCCGTTCGATCTTCAAATTCAAACGCGCAAATCACGCAGCGCAACCGGTGCTGTAAAGCGCGGCGCTCTCGTCGCCGGCGATTCCACTCCCCCAATATCCAGAGGAGAAAAACCGCCGCAAGAAAAAGCAGCAAATAAATCGTGACTAAGGCGGAAAGACTAACGCGAATCACGGGTTAGCTCCGAAAGCGTTCGGGCTCGGGGTTGGCCGCGGGCGGGCAACGTCGCTGCCCCATTCGATCGCTGCGATCCCCCAGGTTAGAAATGAAGTGACTTTCTCGGCGCTTGCCGAGGTTCGGGAAAAACGGCAGAGCGTCAGATAACGACGCGCTTGTTCATCAAGAGCCGGATCGCCTGACGAATTGAGAGGAAAGCAGTAGCGAACTTCGCCGATCTCGCTAACGGCGATGCGAAAGCGGACGGTTTCAGGCGTCTCCCGGCTGGATACGGCAAAACCCAGGTCCGGCAAAATCGGAGGGCCAAAAGCCTGAAGTTCTTTTGAAAACGCGATAGATGTTGTGGTGGGAGCAACTGCGGAAGCAGCTTGTCGATGGACGAACGGAACGGCGCCCGGTGGCTGCGAGCTTGGGATGCGTAGATCGAGATCGGGCGGTGGAATTTCTTTCAACGCTGGTTCCACGGCAATATAGGACGGCAGATGAGCCACCCTGGGTAAAGCACGCAGCTTTGCCTCAGGAGGACGCTGAGTTGTGAAGGCGAGCGCGGGATCCTCCGCATCGATCCAGCGAAGCAGCGTGCGGCCTTCTTCGGTGGCGGACGTGATCGAGCTTACACGGGCTGGCGGCGGCAGAAGCGCGACACTCGGCGGGTAGACGACTTGGAAAATGTAGAAGCAGAGAGCATGCGCGATTAAAGAAAGCGCCAGAAAAGCCGTGATCGCGGTCCTTCGCTTCCGAGGTAATTCCCAATTAAAAAGAAGTTCGGTAGCGAACTCAGGGCCGGAGGTGTTCATCGCGGCGGAGTCGCGGCCAACGCGACGGACGAGATGCCGTGTTCAAGCGCCGCGTTTGTCACCGCGGCAACCGTTTCATATGAACTCGAACGGTCGGCCCTGATAATAATGGATTGGCCCTCCCGCTTGGCTGTATCCAGCAGCGGCCCCAGCTGCTCGAGGGTAATTTTTTGGTCTCGGAAATAAATGGCAGGCGCTGCGCCACCCGTGATGCTGATGATTTGCTGGTTAGTCTGCGGACCAAGCGTAAAACGCGAGAACGGCATTGAGACGGAAATCCCGGGTTGCAAAATGAAATTCGAACTGAGTAACAGAAAAAAAACCAGGAGGAAGACGAGATCGACCAGCGCCAGGAGGACGAGCCAGCCGAAGTTATATTCCTTCGTCCGGCTAAGCTTCATGAGGCGCTGCAGTGCTTGTCTCTTTACCGAATCGTCGATTTAGGAATCGATGCGGGCCTCGGATTGCGCCGTCTCCTCGGGCGATTGAAAGCTGATGATACCACTGATCGGCCGGCTCTCCTTCAACATGTGAACGATCTCAATCCCGGCGCGCTCCATGTCGTGGAGCATGGTGTTCACGCGCGAAGAGAGATAGCTATAAGCGACAAAGGTTGGCATGGCCACGACCAAACCTGCTGCAGTCGTCAACAGGCTCTTGTAAACGCCGCCGGAAAGCTCGGTCACCGTCGCGTAACCGCCACTTGAGCCGATGGTGCCGAAGGCATCGATCATTCCGGCAACGGTCCCAAGTAAACCCAGCAACGGTGCGAGAAAAGCGAGCGTTGCCAGGACTCCGAGAAACCGTTCCAGCTTGGGCACCTCGAGCTGGCCGGCTTCCTGGACAATCTCACGCAATTCCGATCTCGGTGCATCGTGCCGGATAATCGCAGAATGAATCACCCGCGCCACAGGGCCTGGCGTGCCGGCCGATTCATGCAACGCCTCCGCGAAATTGCGGCGCCGGATAAGATTTGAGAGACCCTTTAAGAATTCGCCAACGTGGATCGTCGCTCGGTGCAAATAGAAGAGGCGTTCGGCAAAGACAGCGATCGAAATGATGCTACAGGCCAGAATTGGCCACATCAATAATCCGCCCTTTTGGATGTAATCAATCACGTCCGTTTTTCTAGTCCTCTTTGGCGATCGTGGCAAGCCGTCAGCCAATGTCGATCTTTGCAGCCTCGATTAGTTTCGGATTTGTTTCGCCTTACCGCGAAGTTTTCGCGCGAGATTTTGGCGAAGCCGTCGGACTCGATAAGGACCCGGACGTGCGGCCAATCAGTTTGCCGTTTGCGTCAAAGATGGAATAGCCGGTTTGCTTCCCGTTTTGATCGTAGCCGTAAACGATCTTATGCAAGAGGGTACCGTCTTCCGCGCTCTGGGTTTCATCCTCAAGACGGCCCGCGCTGTCGTATTTGTACCGACTCTTGAATCGAAGGCGTCCATCGGGTCCGAAGATCGTCCCACTGGAAAAACGACCCAGGTCATCCATGTCATAATGAATTTTCTCGCGGACTTTGCCATCGTGGCTCGTTGTGGTCGCGATGGCCTTGTGCCGCGCATCATCGAATTGGTAAACAGTGCGTGAGCCATCCGCGTTCATCGACACGGTCACTCGATTCGCATCGCTCTCAGTTTTCTCTGGCGATTGTGTGAATGCGATTTTTGCCGCAACAAAGAAAATAGCGCAGCCGGCCGCCAAGGGGAAAAAACGCTTCATGCCAGGGCAGTTTACGGGCAAGAAGATTGGTCGCAAATAGGCATGATTTTTTTATTGACCCCGGTTGGGCGAAATGGTTAAAAGTGGAGGAAGGTGGAGGAAAATGGATCAAATCTCCACTGACCTATGGATTTGCCCTCTCCAACGCAATCTTTTTACGCCGGCGAATTTCGTCATGCCATTGACGACAAAAACCGCATCACGATTCCGTCGCGTTGGCGACGAGATGAAGCGGAGGAATTCATTCTTTTACCGGAGGCGAACCATCAATTTGTCCTCGTTATGTCGCCCGAGGAATTTGCCCGCATGAGCTCGGCTGCGGAATCGAACGAAGCGGTTTCCGCGCGCGACCGCCGTGTTTTCTTGCGGCAGTTGCACTCGCGTGCACAGCACGGAGCCGCGGATCGACAAGGCCGTCTCGTTTTGCCCGAAGAGCTTTGCAAAAGAATCGGACTAAAAGGGGAAGTTGCCCTGATCGGCGGCCGAGGGCGTTTTGAAATTTGGAATTTGCAGCGGTGGAAACGGGCGCATGAGGAGGAAACGCCCACGTATCAACATGTGGCGAACGTAATCGGTTTGTAAGCATTTGATCGGCTTGGAAATATTATGAACTCGTTGCTGCTCGAACGGTCCGTCCGGTTCGCGGCCGATCCGCTGATTGCCGAAGAGGAGGAGGCGCAGGAAATGGAGGATTTTATTTATCATCGTCCAGTGCTGGCGAGGGGAGTCGTGGAATTGCTCGAGCCAAAACCGGGTTCTCTCGTGGTTGATGCAACCTGTGGCGGCGGTGGCCACACCGAAGCGCTTTTGGAAAGTGGCGCCGACGTTCTGGCCCTGGATCAGGATCCCGACGCGGTCGAACATGTGAGCGAGCAACTGGCGCGGTTCGGTCCGCGCCTCACCGTGCGACAGGCGAATTTTCGACACACGGCGAAAGTTCTCGACGACCTTGGGATCCGCAT
>QHOD01000340.1 GCA_003218615.1 Verrucomicrobiota bacterium | reverse complement strand
ACTCATTTACGGGCGCAAATACGGCTGGATTAAAGACCTAACGAAGAACTTCGATCGCTCGGTAGGAAGCTTCGCGTGGAACAAGTACGAAGAGGGTCATGTATTGCTTTATTTTACGGCGGAGGATCATGGCGAATCGCCCATTTACGAGCTGCGAGATGACGGTGTGCCGCGAGAGAAGACACGTATTCATGCTGACGATCTAGAAGTTGTGATCGATGACAGATCGGAGCGGTTATATTTCACACGGATGTCGATCGGCGCGCCTAGCGAGATCGCCAAGCTCGAGGTCGCGTCTGGTTCGCAACCCGAACAAATCACCCACATGAACGACGTGTTGTTGTCGCAGATTGACATGCAGCCGTTGGAATCGTTCACGTTCAAAGGCGCGAACAACGAAGAGGTGCAGGGATTCTTGATCAAGCCGCCGGGATTTGATCCGAGCAAGAAGTATCCGCTGAAATTTTTGATCCACGGCGGGCCGCAAGGGGCGTGGGGAAATGAGTGGACGTATCGCTGGAACGCGGAGTTGTTCGCGGCGACCGGAAATTACGTGGCGGTGATGATCAATTTCCACGGTTCGACCGGTTACGGGCAAAAGTTTACCGACTCAATCAGCGGCGATTGGGGCGGCAAACCGTATATCGATCTGATGAAGGGGCTCGATTACGTGGAGAAAACCTATCCATTCATCGATAAGAACCGCGAGGCGGCGCTCGGCGCTAGCTACGGCGGTTACATGGCCAACTGGTTGTTAGGCCATACGAACCGCTTCAAATGCATCGTGTCACACGACGGCGTGTTTAACGCGGAGTCGGCTTATGGCACGACGGAAGAACTTTGGTTTTCCGAGTGGGAATTCAAAGGGCCGCCGTGGAAGAATCGAGAGCTTTATCGGAAGTGGTCACCGCATTTGTTCGCCGACAAATTCAAAACGCCGACGCTGGTCGTGCACGGCCAGAACGATTACCGGCTCGACGTTTCACAGGGATTCGATCTCTTCACCACCCTGCAACGGCTCAAGGTGCCGTCAAAGATGTTGTATTTCCCGGACGAAGGCCATTGGGTGCTCAAGCCGCAGAACTCGCGGCTGTGGTACAAAACCGTGAACGATTGGGTGGATCAGTGGTGCAAGGAAAAACGTTGAAGGTGTGATGGGAACCGACAATCAGCCGCCCGCCGTTTTTTAACCTTGTAACTTTTGTAACCTTTTGTTCCTATTATTCTCGCCGGAAAAGATTTGATCGGCACGGCGCAAACGGGCACCGGCAAAACGGCGGCGTTCGCGCTGCCCATTCTGACGCTGCTCGCGAAGCACGGCGCGTTCCGATGTCTGGTGCTCGAACCGACCCGCGAACTTGCCGCGCAAGTCGAGACGGCATTTCGCGATTACGGCCGCTTCACCGATTTACGAGTCTCTCTGGTGCATGGGGGCGTGGGCTATGGAAAACAGCGCGAGGAGCTCAAGCGCGGTGTCGACATTCTCGTGGCTACTCCCGGACGATTGCTCGATTTGCTCGAACAGCGCACGATGTCTCTGCAAGAG
>QHOD01000084.1 GCA_003218615.1 Verrucomicrobiota bacterium | reverse complement strand
CCCGATCGCGAATGTCATTTGTCGCATGAATCCTCCTTAAATGTCTAAATATATCACAGCATGCCTCATACGTGCCCTCAATTACCACCAGAAGGCTACGACTCGTGGCGTGGGCTCCCTACCATTAGACGTCGTAGTACATTGCGAACTCGTACGGATGGGGGCGAAGGCGCAGTGCGTCGTATTCCTTTTGTTTCATGTCGATCCAGTTCGCGATGAAGTCCTCGTTGAAGACGTCGCCGCGCAACAGGAAGGAATGATCGGCCTGGAGCGCTTCGATTGCGCCGCGAAGCGAATCGGGCACACTGGCGACTTGCGCGAGTTCTTCCGGCGGCAGTTCGTATAGATTCTTGTCGAGCGGATCACCGGGATCCATGCGGTTCTGGATTCCGTCGAGACCGGCAAGCAACATCGCCGAGAAGGCGAGATACGGATTTGCAGCGGCGTCCGGCGTGCGGAATTCGATGCGTTTTGCTTTCGGACTTGGGGAATACGTCGGAATGCGAATGGCGGCGGAACGGTTGCGCGCGGAATAGGCGAGATTGACCGGCGCTTCGAATCCGGGGACGAGCCGTTTGTAGCTATTGGTGGTTGGATTCGTCAGGCAGGTGAGCGCGGGCGCGTGCTTCAAAATTCCGCCGATGAAAAACAGGGCCAGTTCCGACAGCCCGGCGTAACCGTTTCCAGCAAAGAGCGGTTTGCCGTCTTTCCAAAGCGACATGTGGGTATGCATGCCGCTGCCGTTGTCAGCGAAGATTGGTTTTGGCATGAACGTGACCGTTTTGTTGTGCCGTTTGGCGACGTTGCGCAGGATGTATTTGTAATACTGCATGTTGTCACCCATGCGTTTTAGCGGCGCGAAACGAATGTCGATCTCGGCCTGACCAGCGGTTGCGACTTCGTGATGCTGGCGCTCGATCGCGACCCCTGCTTTCTCCAGCTCCAGACACATTTCGTTGCGAATGTCCTGCAAGGTGTCCATCGGCGAGACCGGAAAGTAACCTTCTTTCGCCCGAATTTTGTAACCGAGATTTGGAAATTCTTCGCGCGCGCTGTTCCAATGTCCCTCGGCGCTATCGACTATGTATGACGATGCGTTCCCGCTATTCGCAAATCGGACATCGTCGAAAATAAAAAATTCCGCCTCTGGTCCGAAGAACGCCGTGTCCGCGATGCCGGTCGATTGCAAATACGCTTCCGCCTTTTCGGCCACGCCGCGCGGGTCGCGATCGTATGGCTCGCGGGTGATTGGGTCGACAATCGTGCAGATTAAACTCAGCGTCGGTTCGGCGTTGAAGACATCGATCCACGCCGTCGCCGTGTCCGGAATGACCAGCATGTCTGAGGCGTTGATCGCGCGCCAACCGCGAATGCTCGATCCATCAAAGCCGAGCCCATCGGTGAAGATTTCCTCATTGTATTCGGTGAGCGTGGTCGTGAAATGCTGCCAGGTGCCGAGCAAATCCGTGAACTTGAAGTCGATCAACTTCACGTTGCTGTCTTTGATCATTTTGCTGACGTCGGATGGAGTTTTGTCTTTGGCCATAGTTGGGAGTTGTTAGTTGAGAGTTGAAAGAAAAACAAATGACGAAATCCGAATGACGAATGCCGAAGGAATGACTAAATGACGAAGGCTGCACGCAGCTGGATTCTCGTCATTCGATTTTTGTCATTGTTTCGTAATTCGTCATTCGAGCTTCGTCATTAAATTCACACCGCTTTTTCGCCGATCTCTTCCGTGCGGATGCGCACCGCGTGTTCCACTGGGAGAACGAAAACTTTTCCATCCCCGATCTTGCCGGTCTTGGCCGCGGCCACAACCACGCTGACCGCCTTCTCCACCATGTCGTCGGCGAGCACGACTTCCACCTTCACTTTGGGCAGGAAATCCACGGTATATTCACTGCCGCGATAAATCTCGGTGTGCCCCTTTTGCCGGCCGAACCCTTTTACTTCCGTCACCGTCATTCCTTCGATCCCAAGCTCTGCCAGTGCTTCTTTGACCTCTTCGAGCTTGAAGGGTTTGATGATCGCTTCCAGTTTTTTCATGTCGATGTAAACTCGGCATCGCGCGTCGCTTTGCAATCGAAAGCTGAGCGCAGCACGCGCTCTCTTAGCAATACCGCGACGCGAATGCAATCAGGATTTTTTTGCGCAACAAGCAGCGGCTGTCATTTCGCGAATTCTTGCGGGCACTCTCGCTCCGTTCGGGATGACATGCTTGCTGAATTTGCCAAATTCTTTTGAGGCTTATACTGAACGCTAATGCCCCGCGATTCTTTCGTTCATCTGCATCTGCATACCGAATACTCGCTGCTCGACGGTGCAATCCGGATGAAAGAGCTGATGAAAAAAGCGGCCGAATTCAAGATGCCGGCAGTCGCGATCACCGATCACGGCAATTTATTTGGCGCGATTGAATTTTACCAGGAAGCGACCCGTGCCGGGGTCAAGCCGATTATCGGTTGCGAAGCCTACATTGCCCACGGATCGCATAAAGACCGGCCGAGCTCGCGCCGTGCGGCGGCGTATCACTTCACTCTTTTAGCTCAAAATGAGGCCGGTTACCGCAATCTCGTGAAGCTGGTGACAGCGGCGCATCTCGATGGTTTCCATTACGCACCGAGGATCGACAAGGAACTTCTGGCGGCGCATGCCGCAGGACTGATTGGGCTGAGCGGCTGTCTGGCGGGCGAAATTAACAGTGCGATTCAAGCAAACAACATCGAGAAGGCGAAAGCGAGCGCGGCGGAGTATCGCGATATTCTCGGCACGGAAAATTTCTTCATGGAACTGCACGATCACGGCATGGAAGCGCAACACAAATGCAATCGCGCGCTGCCGCAGATCGCGCGCGACCTCGGGATTGGATTGGTTGCCGCAAACGACGTTCACTTTTTACGTCGAAGCGATCACGAAGCCCATGATGTCATGCTTTGCATCGGCACCGGCAAAATGGTGCAGGACGAAAACAGGATGCGTTACATGCCCGAGCTATATTTCAAATCGCCAGCCGAAATGCGCGAAGTATTTCGCGATTTTCCCGAAGCGATTACAAACACGCTGGAAATCGGCGAACGCTGTCATGTCGATCTTGAATTTGGGCGTTCGAAGTATCCCGAGTATCCGGCGCCGGCTGGAAAAACACGCGAAAGTTATTTGCGCGAGCTCTGTTATCAGGGACTGCGCGAGCGCTACGGCGAACGGGCGGCGACCGATTCGGATTTCGTTAAGCGGCTCGATTATGAGCTCGGCGTTCTCGAGAAGACAGGGTTCGTCAGTTATTTGCTTATCGTCTGGGATTTCATTCATTTTGCCAAAGAGAAAGGCATTCCGGTCGGGCCAGGACGCGGCTCGGCCGCAGGCTCGATGGTCGCGTACGTTCTTGGAATTACCGACATCGATCCGCTGCAATACGGCTTGATCTTTGAACGCTTTTTGAATCCGGACCGCGTTTCACCGCCGGATATCGATGTCGATTTTTGCGAGGCGCGCCGCGGCGAAGTGCTCGAATACGTGCGACAGAAATATGGCGGGCGCCGCGTCGCGCAGATCATCACTTTTGGCAAACTCAAGGCAAAAAGCGTGGTCCGGGATGTTGGTCGCGTCATGGGCTTGAGCTATCGCGACGCCGATCGCATCGCCAAGATGATTCCAAACGAGTTGAATATTACTCTCGATTCGGCAGTGGAGAAAAATCCCGAATTGAAAAGGGCGGTCGCGACGGAACCGGCAACCCGTCAGCTTTTTGATTACGCGAAAATTTTAGAGGGCCTGTCGCGCAATGCAGGCGTGCATGCCGCCGGCGTGGTCATCGCCGATCGCGATTTATCGGACTACATCCCGCTCTGTCGCGACGTGAAAGGCAACGATGTCATCAGCCAGTATCCGATGGGGCCGCTTAACGATCTCGGGCTCCTCAAAATGGATTTCCTCGGGCTGAAAACGCTTACCGTGATCGAGGACACGCTGGCGCTTATTCACAAACGGGAGCCGAATTTTTCGCTGAAGAACATTCCGCTGGATGATGCCGAAGCGTTTGCCCTTTATAACCGGGGAGAAACCATCGGCCTATTCCAAATGGAATCGGGCGGAATGACGAGCACGGCCAGGCAATTCGACGTGCGGAAGATCGACGACATCATCGCGTTGATCGCGCTTTATCGCCCCGGCCCGATGGATCTCATCGGCGACTACATCAAACGAAAAAAAGGACTGACCAAAATCAGATACGAGCATCCGCTGCTGGAAGAAATCTGCGCCGACACCTATGGCGTGATGATTTATCAGGAGCAGGTAATGGCTGCCGCGAGCAAACTGGCCGGCTACTCGCTCGCGCAGGGCGATCTTCTCCGGCGCGCCATGGGAAAAAAAGACAAAGAGAAGATGGCGAAGGAAAGAAAAAACTTCATCGAAGGTTGTGCGCGGACGAACAAAATTCCGGAAAAAAAGGCGAACGCCATCTTCGATTTGCTCGAGAAATTTGCAGGCTACGGATTTAACAAGAGCCACAGCGCGGCTTACGGGCTCATCAGTTATCAAACCGCTTACCTGAAAGCGCATTACCCGGTTGAGTTCATGGCTGGCCTGCTCAGCAACGAGATTAACAACACCGACAAGATTTCGGTCTTCGTTGGCGAATGCAAACGCATGGGCATCTACATTTTGCCGCCGGATATCAATAAGAGCGGATTGAAATTTACGCCGGAAGCTGTAGCCGGCGTCGTTGACGCCGGGAGCGCGACCCAGCCACAAGCAATCGGGGTCACCGACCCCGGCTACGGGGCCATTCGCTACGGACTGGCTGCGATCAAACACGTGGGCGAAAGCGCGATGGAATCCGCAATTCGCGAGCGAGAGCAACAAGGTCATTTCACTTCGCTGGAGGATTTTTGCAGCCGGCTGGATTCACGTGTCACTAATCGCAAAATATTGGAAAGCCTGATAAAAACCGGCGCCTTTGATTTTCTTGGCCGGGACCGAGCGGAGCTTTTTGCCTGCATTGACGAAGCCCTGAGTGCATCCGCCGCGGCGCATCGGGACCGCATTGCCGGTCAAGTTTCGCTCTTCGACGAAACAACGTCCCCGATAACATCGAGGAAGAAGCCGCTCGCTCCATGGAACGAGCACGAAAAGCTTTCATACGAAAAGGAGCTGCTCGGTTTCTATGTCAGCGGCCATCCACTCGACGCGTATGTCGATTTTTTCGCGGCAAAGAAATATCGATCGATTGCATCACTAAGCGAACTTGACGATCGCGCGCCGTTCAAAATTGCCGGCTCGATTGTGGAGGTCGAGAAAAAGTTTACACGGAGAGAGGGCAAAGCATTCGCCGTCGTTTGGATTGAAGACTTGACGGACATGCTTGAGGTGGTCGTCTGGAACGAGGTTTATCTGAAAATTTCAGACGCGCTCGCGGCCGGGCGTGTTGTTGAAATGAGAGGAACGCTGGATAAACGCGACGATGCTCTTCGTGCAGTCGCCCAGGAGATAAAGATACTTATGCCGCAGAAAACGAATGGCGGGTATGAAAAATCGACCCAAACGCTGCAGGAAGCGACCGTGCTTCTGCGATTTTCTGCTGCGACCACACCCAGCGAATTGCGCGAAGTGCGCGGGATTCTCGCCAGCTCGCCGGGGCGATGCCCGGTGCAGTTGCTGTTTGATCGCGGAAACGGCAACGCGTTGCGCCTGGATGCCGGCGCGGAGTTTCACGTCGATCTTACGCGCGACCTCGAGGAAAAACTGTCGCGCTGGCTTGTGACCGCGAAAGCGTAGACGCCAACAAGCTAGCGTCGCTTTGCTCGTCTTTTTGAGGGAACCGTTTCGCGATGCGCTTCCGGGCGCGGAGTTGTGCCAAGCAATAATGTTCCTTCGTCAACACTCGAGCGCGAAAGACAGAAGGGAAATTTCCGGGGTGTTTCCTCGAGATTCACAGCGGCGGAGGATTGAGAGCTTATCCGCTCCTTTAAACTGATCGTCCAGTTGGATTGAAAGAGCCCGCCACGAAACTCCAACTCTGCAACAGCGGGCGCGAGCGTTGCCGCGACAGAGCCAATTTCGATCTTGCTCACGCAACCGATCAGGTGCGTCGTTAGATCAAAGGTCGGTGTCACTCCGATTATCTTGATCGCGAGATCGTTTGTGTCGTGGGAATCGATTTCTCCATGGAATGAAAGATCGACATCTGTCGTTGCGACATTCATAAAATCCAGTGAGGCGTGATTGCCGGCAAAAGTAACGCGACCATTCGCTTCCGTGAGATTGCAGGGCGCGTTCTGTAATTTGCCGTCCACTAACTGCACATCCCCAGTAATCCGCGGATGTTGCAATGCTCCGGAAAGGGCAAGGTTTCCGCTTAGAATACCGTCGCGAAAAACTTCCGGATGAAAAAATTGGGGCACGTTTGCGAGAAAGATTGAAGGAAAATCGCACGTCACATTGAGGGGCGATGCGAGAAAAACATTCCAGTCTATTCCGATCGGCAAAAGGAAATCGCCCGTGAAATTGAGCGGACCCGACCCGGGAAAACCGATCCCGCCGTGCACAGTCCACCTGTTGGAGTCAATCGCTATCTGAATATTTGCTGGTGTTTTCTTCGAGTTGTCTTCGGCTGGACCGCGAAAGATCGACCCGTACTCCGTCAGACTGTCGACCTTGGCATTGATCGCGCCCGAATAGTTGTGCTGGTGCGACATGTCGATCTTGCCTTGCGCAGTGAGGACATCGTTCTTGCGCCTCAAATCGAACTGTTCGATCTCCAATTCGGTCGCTCTCAGATTCAGCTTCGCGCTCAACTTGTCGACTGCGGTTTTAAAAAGGGTCAGCGCTGCGCCGTCGAGTGTAAGATGTCCGCCGATTTTGCGATCGCGTGCGTTCATCGTTCCCTCAACCGCGATTTTTCCCGCAAAATCGCCGGGGTTTGCACCAAAGAGTGCGACGAAATCGCCGAGCTGGTTGATCGCTGCCGAGATATCCCCACGAAAATCGGGACTGAGCCAGTCGGACGAATTGGATGGGAACGAGGCTTCGCCGCTCAAAGTGAGTTGGTTTGTTTTTTGTTTGATGTAGAGCTGCTGAAGCTGGACCTGGCGATTGTAAAGCGCAGCGCCAAACATGATCGCTTCGGCCGTGCGATTGCGCCAGCTGAGCCCGGTCAGTTCCGTCCAGAGCGATGCCGTAGCGCGGCCCGGGTCGGCCAGATTTCCACGAAAGGTGAAATTGCAGGCGTGGAGCAACCCGTCGACTCGATCGGTGAATCCGAGTGCCTCCGAAGTTTGTGCGAGAGAAATATCAGAGGCCGAACCGGCAAGCTTCCAGTTAGAGCGCTCAGAACGCCACTGATGCGATATCTTTGCGCGAATTTTTCC
>QHOD01000083.1 GCA_003218615.1 Verrucomicrobiota bacterium | reverse complement strand
TTCGTTCGCTTGACCCTGGCGCTGCCGACTGGGACTCCTCTTCGCGGCAACCAGCCGAAGAGCCCTTGCGGACGCAACAGCATCAGCGCGATCAGGACGAGTGAATAAATGATGACGCGATTCGCCGCAATGCGCCGGACGATTTCCGGAAGCCATTGGTAACCCGAAACAAAACGCAAATATTCCAGCAGCAACGTCAGCAAAATTGCGGCGAAAGTCACACCGACTGTGCTGCCCATTCCGCCGAGAATGACCATGATCACAATCTCGATGGATCGCTGGAAATCGAATCCGCTTGGATTGATGTACGTTGTGCTGTGGGCGTAAAGACCACCGGCAATGCCTGCAAAAAAAGCGCCGAGCACGAAGGCGGTAACTTTGTAGCGCGTAGGATTAATTCCGACGGCTTCCGCTGCGACCGCGTCATCCCGCACCGTGAGAAAGCCGCGGCCGTAAGTGGAATCGATCAAGCTCACAACAACGTAGATCGTGATCGCGACAATCGAGTAAGTCCAAAACAGAGTCGTGTAACTTGCGATCCCGCTATAGCCGCGCGGGCCGCCCACCGCGTCCGTATTTTGAATCACCACTCGGATGATTTCGCCGAAGCCGAGGGTGACGATCGCAAGGTAATCGCCCTTTAATCGCAGCGAAGGTACGCCAACAATTAGGCCGGCAACGGCGGCGGCAAGCCCGCCGGCAATCAACACGCCTGCAAAAAGCACGCTAATGCTGAAAAAATTTGTGCCGCCGAGCGCGCGGAAAAAACCAGCACTGTGTTCGGTGGAAAGATACGCCGAGACATACGCGCCGATCGCCATGAAACCAGCATGCCCCAGCGAAAATTGCCCAGTATAACCGTTGATGATATTGAGACCGACCGCGAGGATGATGTTGATTCCAATAAAGATAATGACCTGCAAATAATACGCGTTGATCGCACCTGAAAATTGTGACGCGACTGCGCTAACGATAATCGCAGCGAGCAGCAGCCATTTCTTGATGTGTCGGTAGTTCATTGATGCGCTCGCGACACGGACATGCCGTGCCTAAACCTTTTCAACCTGCGTTCGTCCAAAAATACCAGCTGGACGAAAGAGCAAAATCACAATGAGAAGCGAGAACGCGATTGCGTCGCGATATGTCGAAAAAACTGACCCGCCGACAAATGTTTCTACCACCCCAAGAATGAGTCCACCCACAGCGGCGCCGGGAATGTTTCCGATGCCGCCGAGCACAGCTGCGACAAACGCTTTGATTCCTGGCAAGAGCCCCATGAGCGGATCGATTGATGGATAACTGAGCGCAAACAAAATTCCGGCCGCGCCCGCAAGCGCGCTCCCGAGACCGAATGTGAATGAAATCACGGTGTCTATGTTAACTCCCATGAGCGCCGCCGCGGTGGGGTTATTGGAGAGCGCGCGCATCGCCATTCCAAGTCTTGTGCGCTTAACAATGAAAGTCAGCGCAACCAGCAAAATAATCGTGACGACGAATGCTGCGACCTGCGTCGTCGTGATTGTCAGCGCGCCCGTTCCCTCAAGCGCGCGATCCGGCATTAATTCGGGAAATGACTTCGGGTCCGCCCCGAAAACAAACTGGCCGCCGTACTCGAGGAATAACGAGACGCCAATTGCAGTGATGAGCACGGTAAGTTTTGGCCGGCTGCGCAAGGGACGATAAGCGAGTTTCTCAATAGCGATTCCAAGCAAAGCGCAAATCAGCATTGTCAAGATCAACACTGCGACTGGTCCGAGTGGTGTGAGTCCCCCGGTAAAATATGGCAGGACCCGCGGGCTCAGATAGTAACCGCTGAAAGCGCCGATCATGAAGACGTCTCCATGGGCAAAGTTGATGAAACGCAACACGCCGTAGACCATGGTGTAACCGAGCGCGATGAGCGCATAGAACGCGCCTAATGAGAGCCCGTTGATGAGCTGTTGAATGAATTCGGTCGAGGACACGAGAAAGTCGATCGTTGGCGAATGATGGTTGGTCGAAAAGGGCTCTGTCGACGCTACAGTTTCCGAGACCGCCGCTGGCGCATCTGATTCGTCAGGCCAAAATGGTCATCTAAAGGAAATCGCATCTGTTCGTAAAACCACGTTTGGAAAATCTTCCTTGTTGCCAGACATCCCGCTTTTTGAAAGCGAACATTCCGCGAGTCTGTCCCGATTGAACCATCAACAATCAGCCTTTCAAGGAGGAACGCTCGCGACGAAGTTGGCTTTGCTTCCCTTCACCTCGAGAACAACTGCGGCTTTTTTAGCATTCCGCTTCTCGTCGATCGTGATGTTGCCCGTAACTCCAGGATAATCTTTCACGCTTGCGAGCGCGTCGCGAATCTTTGTTCCGTCAGTCGAGCCTGCTGTGTTGATCGCTTGACCGAGGATCATCATGGCATCGTAACCCAGCGGCGCCATGCCATCGGGTAGAGCGTGAAATTTCGCTTGGTATTTTTTTACGAAATCCTGCACCTTCGGGTTTTTGTCCTGCACCGAGAAATGCGTCGAAAAATAACAGCCGTCCAAAGCGGCGCCCCCAATCTCAGTCAATTTCGGCGAATCCCAGCCGTCGCCACCGAGCAACGGGACTTTAATGCCTAAGGAGCGAGCCTGTTTCGCAATCAACCCTGCCTCCGTGTAATAACCGGGAATAAAGATCGCGTCGGGCTGCCCGGTTTTGATTTTGGTAAGCTGCGCCCGAAAATCCTTATCCGTGCCGCCGCCAGTGTAAGACAGGTCGGTTACGATTTGTCCGCCATGACTGGTAAAGTATTCCTTAAAAAACTGTGCCAAGCCTTTTGAGTAATCGCTCTTCACATCCTGCAAAATCGCAATTTTCTTCGCATGCAGATTATCGAGCGCGAATTTCGCCATCACCGTCCCTTGGAAGGGATCGATGAAGCAGACACGAAAGATGTAATCTCCTTTTTCCGTAACGGAAGGATTTGTCGATCCCGGCGAGATCATCGGAATTTTCGCGTTCTGGCAAATTGGCGCGGCTTCGAGCGACCGCGAGCTGGCGATTTCCCCGACAATCGCAATCGCGTTGTCGCTGGCGACTAATTTTTTGACCGCGGCGGAGGGTTGACCAGGCTTGGATTGGTCGTCCTCCATAACGATTTTGATCTTGCGTCCGCCCAGCAGCCCACCGGCGTTATTGATTTCCTCTTTGGCCAGCTCGACGCCGTTACTCGAGTTGACCCCGAAAGTTGCTTCGCTGCCAGTGAGCGATGCGAATTCGCCGACCACGATATCTTGCGCGCTTGCTGGAAGAACGAATGGGCCGGCGGTTGCAAGTAGAAATGGAACCAGGATGTAACGGGTGAATATATTCATGAGCAGCCCATCCTTTAGCGCTTGCATGGCTCGCGCGCAATTCCAATGGTTCCATTAAACAAAGAAAATCCCAGCGGCATCGATGAAATCCTGATTCCTTTTCTCCAGCAGTCGCCCGATTGAGTTAGTCGGCGCGCGATCGTAGAATCAATTTCCCGTCGCGGATTTCGATCGTGCGAACGTCATAACTTTCCCGATACTCAGCGAGGTAATTTCGCAACTGTTTGGAACGATATTTCCAACTCAAAAGATTCTTCGGAACCGGCTCATTATTCACGAGGACCGTGTTCAACTGCGGATGTTCCAGCGATACCGCGCCGTTTGTCTGAATCGCGATATCGCCGTTGAAAAAATAACGAGACCAACCGAAGAATTCTCCAAGCGGAACACTCATCTGGAGGCGCAAGCGATTCTCCTCCATCGATACAAAAGCTTTCCAGCGCGTAGCCCGACGCATCGCAATCAGACAGTTAATGTCATCTGCTGTTAGTTCGATTTCGGCTGGCTGGCCCGCACGAATTTTCTGTTCAAAATCTTCCCGCCGTTCCTGGAGCGCTTGAATTTGTTCGTCGGAAGAGTCGACGTCAGGCACCCCCGCAGGCGCTTCTGCAATCGAATGCGTCTTCGCCAGCCAATAAATAGTGTGGACTATCGCCGAATGACGCTGAAGTCCCCAGTACAAGCCGGCGAAACAGGCGAGAGCCAGCATAATTCCAAAGGCGACGAGAATAAGACACCCGCGGGCGAAACAGCCCAATCCTCTTCTTGGCGGCGGCGCGTCGACCCATCCGTTCATGTGCTCCGCCGTGACCCCAGGTCGATCTTCGATTGCGCATCAATCAGTTTGTCGTAAAGAGCGCGCAACGCTTCCGATAGCATTCGAGTGCCAGCAAGGATTGGCATGAAATTGGTGTCGCCGCTCCAGCGCGGCACGATGTGAATATGCAGGTAATCGACAATGCCCGCCCCTGCGCATTCGCCGAGGTTGAGGCCAACGTTGAAACCCTGCGCTTTCATCGTCGCGCGCAGCAGCATTTGCGCGTGCGCCACCAAATTCCAAAGCTCGATAATTTCATTTTCACCGAGCGAAGAAATATCGGCCGTCTTGCGATACGGCACCACCATTAAGTGACCAACAGCATACGGATAGCGATTCATCATTAAGAACGCGTTTTTGCGCCGTGTGATCACCAAATGCGCAGCGTCATCGCTCGCCCGAGCCGCTGCCTCAAGAAAATCCGCATTCGGTTTTTCGCGCTCGAAATACTCGACCCGCCACGGGCACCAGAGTGTTTCGAGTTCTTTTTTGGGAAATTCCATCCAGCTGCGAGAGTAAAATTATGCGGCGGAAAGTCGAGCCGGCATTTCACCGGGTGATCAAAACATAGCCGCTCCCCTGCTCCTCTTTTTGCTCTTTTGATTTCAATTGAGACAGGGCAGCAGCTTGAAGCTCCCGCATCAGAGCTGGCGCCTTCTCTCTTGACGCGACCAGCGCATCAAGGTCCCCCCGATTCCATTCCGCGATGGCGCGGTCCGCCTCGATGAAATGCGTTCTTAGCAGATAAAGGAGCAGCCCTTCGTCCTTCGCGGAAACGACTTCGTAACGCCACCGATGCGCTTCTGCTTCATGTTGCACCTCGCGTCCGAAAACGACAAGTGCGTCGCGATGGTCACGATATCCGGAGACGACTTTGGAAATTGTGTAGCCGCCGGTAACCAAGATTGACAAGAGCAATGCGACGGCACTCCATCGATAAACATGCATGCGTAATCGCTCATTAGCGAAAACGTTTCCGATCTGCGCCGCCAAAACCAGGCAAAAAGGCGGGACTATCGGAAAAATCCGATCGACGCGCTTTGATGGTATCAGCGACATCACGACCAGGCCGCCAACGCTCCAGCAAAGCAGCCAGAAAGTTTCCGGGGACATCTCGCGAAAAACCGAGCGCAGCCGCCAGTTCCGGCAACGAAGATCGACAATCGCAAGCGCGATCATCAGGACGCTCCACGGAGCAAATTTGTGCAACAGATGTGGCAGATAAAAGTAAAGCGGTTGCGGCCGATGGATCGTTTCGCCAAAACGCGCCACAAATTCCCGTATCACCACTTCATCGAAGAAACCGGGCTGAAAAAGAATTCCGGCGGTCACCCACAGGAGGAAGATACCCAGAGAAGCAACCCACGGCCACCAGCCGCACCAAGCAGGGATTCCCTGGCCCTTTCGCCACCATTCAAACATGCCGATCCCGGGCAGCAAAAACGCGTAAACAATTGGTCCCTTGATCAACATCGCAGCGGTGAGCAATGCCAGGATGCAAACCCGATCTCGCGATTTCCATGGTTCCTCCTTCTGAATTTTCCGCCAGATCAATAAGCCAATCAGGAAAATTACGAGCGCCAGCGGCATGTCCGTGCGCACGAGAGTCGCCAGGCGTGGACTCAGCAGATTCAATCCGAACGCGCTGAGCGCGATCACGCCCGCAATCCTTCCGTAAGTGGAAGTGGCAGCGCGAAACAACAATATCGCCATCGCAATCGCCGCCAGAAACGACGGTAGTCGCCACGCCATATCCCACGAGCCCGTTAATGTAAACAGGCCGGCCGAAATCCAGCCCACCAATGGCGGCTTGGTCGCCACATGTTCGTACGAGGTCGGTCTCTGCTGATAAAACCAGCGTCCTTCCTTGATCATCTCGAAGGACGTGAAGGCCTGCTTGGCCTGATCGTAATCGTCGAGATGCCACGGCAAATTAGCGAAGACAAACAAGAGGATTGTTACCGCGGCAACAATCCAGAGCGTCCACCGGTCTTCGAGCAGGCTTTTTGTCATGTCGAGCGAAAGTCTCGCCCTGAGCGAAGTCGAACGGGTCGAGACATCTCTCATTGTGAGCAGGAATCCCGTAGCATCGGGCGACTACGCTACGCTCCGCTCGGAATGACAGTCAGGAAGTGCCATGGTTCGCTGGCGAGTTAATCGCGCCAGAGCACAGCGCGCATTGGTCCACCATCTGCACCCGCGATTTTGAGGGGCAAGGCCGCGAAATTATAAATGCCAGAGCCGACGCGGGTCAGATCGAGTGATTCGACAATGGCAATCCCGACGGCGGCCAAGGCATTGTGATTCTGCAACGATTTCGAATCGATCTCATCTACCGACGGCAGATCCAACCCTATTAGCCTGACCCCACTTTTCTGCAGCCACGACGGGACATCCGCTGCGATCACCGGAATTTGATTTGGAAAAACTGTGGAGTCACTCCATCGGCCGGTTTTTACGAGAAGCCGCGAGCTCTCCGCGATCTCTTCAGCATACGGTTGAAGATCTTCCACCGTGATCAGGTGTTTTTGTTTCGAGCGCGAGAAAGCTTCTGTAAGATCGACGACGGCAGCTCGGCCCAGGTAAATTTCGAGCGGCGCTTTCTCGATCGACTCCCCATTCGTGTCGAAATGGAATTGGGCATCGGCGTGGGTGCCGTTATGCACGCTCATGCCGATCGCGCCAAGATTTATGCTTTGGCCCTCCGCCATCGTTTTCGTCAATCGAAAATGAAACGGCTCGTCACCGGGCCATTCCGCCAGGTCGTCCGAGAGTGTCCGGGAGATATCCCAAATTTTCATCGCGTGATCAGTTAATTTGTTTCATGTCGATCTTCCTGCCAATCTCCTCAATAATTGCGCGCGCGGCTTGGTTGCTCGCTCCGCCTTCGCCCAGTTTACCAATGATTGTATCGAATTCGGCAATCATTCGGTCACGAACATCTGCATTCTCTATTAACCGTCGCACGGCTTTAACGATTGCGTCAGGTCTTGCCCGGTGTTGAATAAATTCGGGAACCACTTCTCTGTCTGCGAGCACGTTGGGCATGCCAAGGTATTTTACGCTGACGACGAGCCGCGCCGCCAGATAAGTCGGCCACGCCACCTTGTAAACCAGCACAAATGGCAGGTGGAAGTAAGCAGCTTCAAGCGTGGCGCTACCTGAGGCGACAATTCCGGCAAACGCGCGCTGCATTAGCGCTGCGGTTTCGCCGACTTTGATTTGAATGCCTTGTTGATCTTGTGCACGTTGATCTAGCATTTTCCTCATTTCGTGAGCGAGTTCCCCCGATGCAGCTGCAACTTCGAAACGCATATCCCGATTTTGTTTCTGAAGTTCAGGCAAGCTTTCGAGCATCACCGCAAACCTGATTTATTGTAGAGATCAGCTTCGAAGGGAAAGATGCAGAGCATGACATCGAGAGAACGCGCCATCTCTTTGATGCGGCCGCGATTCCACGCCCAGACTTGCGGGCTGATATAATAGATTATCTTTTGTCGCGGCGATCGCTTTCGCACTGCGTGCGCCAGGCGCAAATTGAACCCCGGATAATCGATCAACACAACCGCGTCGGGTTTGCTCTCCTGAACCTCGTTGAGGGTTTCGTGAAACTGTACTCGAAAGTAACCGTACTTCCTGATTACTTCCCACAAACCAAGGACAGCTGCGTCATCGATCCAGTTTTTGAATTGCCCGCCCGCGATTGCTCGCATTTGCGGACCGCCGCGCCCGATGAAATCAAGATACACATCCAACTCGCGCAACGAGCGCATCAGCGCGGCTCCATGGTTGTCGGCGCTCGCTTCGCCCGCCACGAAATAGATCGTCTTGGATTTCATTCTTGTTGCAGCCACGGGGCTGTGGCCCGTCCAGGCTCAATTCTCCCCAGGAGATCGCCCGCAGAGCGGTGGCTACAGCCCAGAAAGTAAATTGATCTATGCACCGGAGGCGATTCGCTTCGTGATTTCCACCGCCAGCTCCAATGCCGCCGTGGCCTGAAATCCAGAAACGCGCGGCTCGCGTCCGGTGGTCGCGCACTCAATGAATGAAGCGAGTTGACGTTTGAGCGGTTCTTCGCGTTCAATCTCGACTTTGTCCCGCGTAATCCGGCCTCCACCGCGTCGATAAATTTCGCCGGTCTGATTTTGATAATCGAGCGAGAGATACGCGTCCTCCTGAAAAACGCGAATCTTACGCATGCGTTCGGGACTGATGCGGCTCGAGGTGACATTTGCGACGCAACCATTCTCGAAACGCAGCCGCGCATTGGCGATGTCTTCGGCGCGACTTAAAACCGGCACCCCGACCGCATCAATACTCTGCACAGGCGAACGCACGAAATGCAAAATGACTTCCAGATCGTGGATCATAAGGTCGAGAACCACGCCGATGTCTGTGCTGCGATCCGGATAAGGCGAGAGCCGATGCGCTTCGATAAAACGCGGATGGGTCAGGTGTTTCTCGAGTGCGCTTAAGACTGGATTGAAACGTTCGACATGGCCAACCTGCAGAATGAGACCATTGCGCGCGGCCAGGTCCGCCAGTTCGCTTGCATTTCCGGTGTTGTCGGTAATCGGTTTTTCGACCAGCACGTGTTTACCGCGCTCAAGCAGCGACCGCGCGATCTCGTAATGCGTGTTCGTCGGCGTCGCCACGGAAGCGGCGTCAACCATCTCAATAAACTCATCGAGCGATTTTGTTGGCGTCGCGCCAAATTTTCTTCCGATCGCATTGCCTCTTACAAGATCGACATCATACACCGCGGCAAACTCGGCCGACGGAATTTCTGCATAAAGGCGCGCGTGGTTGCTCCCGATATGACCGACACCCACAACACCAACACGCAGTTTTTTCATCGACATAGGGTGTCTTCAGCGTGCCACATTTTTCAAAAACCAATCGTAGGTTTGCGCGATGCCTTCACGGAGCGGGATCGTCGGCTGCCAGCCAAGATTGCGCAGCTTGGTGATGTCGAGAAGTTTTCGCGGTGTCCCGTCCGGCTTGGTAGTGTCCCATGCCAGGTTTCCCTCGAAACCAACGACATCACAGATCAATTCAGCAAGCTCGCGAATGGAGACATCTTCACCGCATCCGATGTTGATGATTTCGGGAGAATCGTAGCGCTCGAGCAGAAAAAGACACGCCGAAGCAAGATCGTCCACGTGCAAAAATTCGCGGCGCGGGTTTCCAGAGCCCCACACGATCAACTCTCGCACTTTTCCCATTTTCGCTTCGTGCGCTTTGCGCAAAAGCGCGGCCAAGACGTGGGATGTGTTCAGATCGAAATTATCGTTCGGTCCGTAAAGATTTGTAGGCATCGCCGAAATGAAATTGGCGCCGTACTCGCGCGCATAGGCCTGGCAAAGCTTAATCCCAGCTATTTTCGCAATTGCGTAAGCTTCGTTGGTGGGCTCGAGCGATCCGGTCAGCAGGGCTGTTTCCGGGATTGGTTGCGGCGCGAACTTTGGATAAATACAAGAGCTTCCCAGAAAGAGCAGTTTACGCACGCCGGCTTCGTGGGCCGCGTGAATGACGTTGTTCTGGATCCTCAAATTATCGAGCAGAAACTCGACGGGAAAATCATTATTCGCCTTGATGCCGCCTACCTTTGCGGCAGCGACAATTACGATCGCGGGTTTTTCTTGCGCGAAAAAACCGTGCACAGCCTGTTCGTCGGATAAATCAAGCTGCGAGCGGTCGCACTTCGGCAGATTATGGAAACCCTCGCGTTCGAGTCGGCGGATCAAAGCGCTGCCCACAAGGCCGCGATAACCGGCAACGAAAATTTTCTCTCCTTTGTTCATTATGATCTGCCCCAGCCGCGGTTTAGCATTTTCTTTTTTCCGCCTTTGCGCAATCATGACTTCGTGGATAAGGCAAAATCGCGTGTTCCGGCTCAAAAGACCTGCAAACTCTGACCAATGGTGCCGCTCTTGGCGCAGGCCGTTACGATTGAACGCCAATGAGAAAAATAGCGCTCATCTTCTTTGTTGTTGTCGCGATTCTTGATTGCCGGGCGGGTGCGAGTACAAGCGAAACAGCCCAGCCGGGATCACCGACCCGGGCTACAGCAGCACCGGTAGATCAGCTCATTCCCTGGCTGCTCAATGAAGATCGACAGTTGCGCGGGATTCCGTTTGGGGAAGTCATTTTCGATACGACCGGCAAGAGAGTTCTCGCGTTCAACCGGCAAGACGAAACGGATCAGCGCGTCGCAAAACAAATCAGTTTGAATACGACACCGGGTTTGAACTGCGATTTTCCGCATACGGCGCAGGACCGCGTGCTGCGCTCCGGCTACCCTGACCTGCGGATTGTCGATCTTGCGAGCAAGCGTGTTTTTTATCTGGATCCAAAACTGTATGCCAGAGGAAGTCGTGACAGCACTTTCCGGACATTCTATTTCGAGCCAAAAATCGCGACAAATAAAGTGCGCGATGACGCGGTTCATTTCATAGCCGGCATCGAACATGAACCGCGAAAAGATGGCCGGTGGAATTTTACCCGCTGGGACCTTGTCGATCTTGCGCAGTTCAAGCTTAAATTGAAAGCCGAGTTTCAGGGAAGCAACCGCGACATGTACCGGCCGGAAGCAATCGTAGCGACAAGCGCGAAATAATTGCTCTGACTCTTGCTCTTGCTCAAACCTATTCGAATACGACTACGAGCATGAGCACGAGCACGAGTAAGAGTTGCTCCTGCTCACCGTAGCGTTAGCTTAGCTGTTCCAATGGTTTCACAGACGAGAGAGACATTTCAGTTCGACGCCATTGACGATGTGGTGAGCGACATCGCCAAAGGACGCATGGTCATCGTGACCGATGATGCCGATCGCGAGAACGAGGGCGATCTGGTGATGGCGGCTGAAAAGGTGACGCCTGAAGCCGTCAATTTCATGGCGACGCATGGGCGCGGCTTGATTTGCGTACCCATTTCAAATGAACGCGCGGAGCAACTCGGCTTGCAACGAATGGTGGCCCAAAACCGCGAAACACACCGCACCGATTTTACCGTTTCCGTGGACGCGGCACGCGGCGTGACCACTGGCATCAGCGCTTACGATCGCGCGACGACGATCCTCGCAGTCGCCAATCCGAAATCGTCGCCTGAGGATCTCAACCAGCCTGGGCATGTGTTTCCCTTGCGAGCCAAGGACGGCGGTGTGCTGCGTCGCGCAGGACACACGGAGGCCACTGTCGATCTTGCCTGCATGGCTGGGCTGCAACCGGCGGGCGTGCTTTGCGAAATTCTGCACGACGACGGAACAATGGCGCGTTTGCCGGAGCTAATGGAGTTCCGCAAAAAGCACAGCCTGCGAATTTGCACGATCCAGAGTTTGATCGGGTATCGGCGTATCCGGGAAAAGCTCATCGAGCTGGAGCAGATCGTGAAAATGCCAACCGATTATGGAGATTTCGATTTACACCTGTATCGCTCCAAGCTCGATGGGCAGCATCATCTCGCGCTGGTCAAAGGCAAGATCGACAAGAACAAACCGACGCTGGTGCGGGTGCACAGCCAGTGTCTTACCGGCGACGTTTTCAGTTCACGCCGATGCGATTGCGGAAATCAGTTGCATGCCGCGCTTCGACAAATCCAGGAGGAAGGCAATGGCGTCTTGGTTTACATGCGTCAGGAAGGACGCGGCATCGGGCTGGCGGCAAAAATTCATGCCTACAAGTTGCAGGAGGAGGGCCTTGACACCGTCGAGGCGAATACCAAGCTCGGCTATCCCAGCGATTTGCGCGATTACGGGCTCGGCGCACAGATCCTTTTCGACCTTGGCGTACGGCAGTTCCGGTTTCTCACAAACAACCCCAAGAAGGTTGTCGGCCTGGAGGGGTACGGTCTCGAAATGATTGAGCAGGTGCCAATCCGCACCGAGGCCAATCCGCATAACGCGAAATACCTCGAGACCAAAAAGGTGAAGCTGGGGCACATGCTGTAAATGACGAAGCACGAATTTCGAATATCGAAGGAATGATAAAATGCCGAATTCCAAAAGGAGACGCGAACCATCATTTGTCATTCGGGCTTCGTCATTAATTCGTCATTCGTCATTCGGATTTCGTCATTCTTAAATGTCGAAATTCACTCCCCAGCATCCGCGCCGGACCCTGGCGAAACGGAATTTCGCAATCGTCGCAAGTCAATTTAACGCGCAATTCGTGCAAGGCCTCGCCGATCACGCCAGGCAAGAGCTGCGTGCGCTTGCGCCAGATGCGACGATTTCTCTCCACCGAGTGCCCGGCGCATTCGAAATTCCCGTGGTGGTGCGCGAGCTAGCCGCGCAGGAACAAGTCGATGCGATTATCGCCTGCGGCGTAATTATGCAGGGGAAAACGGATCACGCGCAAAATCTGAGCCGCTCTGTGACGGATGCGCTGCAACGCATTGCCGTTAATCACGGTGTGCCGGTGATCAATGTCGTGCTCAGTTTCGATAACGAAACTCAAGCCCGCGAACGCTGCCTTGAAAACAGAATCAATCGCGGCACCGAAGCCGCGCGCGCAGCAGTGGAAATCGCGAATGTCCTGTCGGAACTTCGTAGGAGTTGATCTTTATGGGCAAACGGCGACGAGCGCGTGAAGCGGCAATCCAATATCATTTTTGGCGCGATCTCCAGCATGGCGACGGACCCGAGAAAATCGGCGATTTTTGGGAATTTTGCCCGGCCACGCCACGCGTCCGTGAGTTTGCGCAGCCGCTTATCGAAGGGATGGTCGTGCATCTTCCGGAAATCGACGAACGCATCCGGCGCTACTGCGAGAATTACGAATTTCGCCGTATCTCGGCGGTCGATCGCAATATCCTGCGGCTGGCGATTTACGAGATGCTGTATCGCGACGATATCCCGCCAGTCGTCTCGATTAACGAAGCAATCGAGCTGGCAAAAACTTTCGGTGGCGCGGAATCCGGCCGTTTTGTGAATGGCATTCTCGATCGGGTGCGAAAGGATCTCACGCGCCCGGCACGCGAGCCAGCGCCTTCGGCGCGAGACTCCGAGACTCATTAAATCGTTACGCCGCTACAGCGTTACATCGATTCACGATTGACGGTTCACGGCCCATGAACTTTCTTCAATCCCTCGCCGAGCAATTCGCCGGCAAACCGATCGATTGGGACGAGCTGGAGGAATCGCTCATCCGCGCGGATCTCGGTGTGCTGATGACAACGCGAATAATCAAGACACTCCAAGAGCGTGAAGCCTGGTCTTTACTTGGAATCAGCGACGTGATCAAAGCCGCGCGGCAGGAAATTGCGCGCATTTTGCCAACAAATCCGGCGCCGATCCGGCCGATTCCCAATAAACCAAAAGTGATTTTACTGCTGGGCGTAAACGGGACAGGAAAGACAACGTCGACAGCGAAATTGGCTCGTTATCTTCAGCTCGCCACTGGACGAGTCCATCCGACTGGCGGACAAGATCGACATGGTGTTTTGCTGGCGGCGGCTGACACTTTTCGCGCCGCAGCTATCGAGCAGCTCGGCATTTGGGCCAAAAGGCTCGGTGTTGAAATGGTCCGCGGCCAATACAATGCCGACCCGGCTGCGATTTGTTACGAGGCGTATCAGGCGGCGGTCAGGCACAAGATCGACTTTTTGCTTTGCGATACGGCCGGTCGCCAACACACGAAAGCGAATCTGATGGCCGAGTTGCAAAAGGTGAAGCGCACCCTCGGCAAACACGACCCGGACGCGCCGCACGAGACGCTGCTGGTGGTGGATGCAACGACTGGTGGCAACGCGCTCAGTCAGGCGCGCGAATTCCAGAGCGCCATCGGCGTCACTGGTCTCATCGTCACCAAACTCGACGGCAGCGGCAAGGGGGGAATTGTGGTTGCGATTCAGGATGAGCTTGGAATTCCGACGCGGTTCGTTGGCACGGGCGAACGACTCGACGATTTCGCGGTATTCGACGGACGCGAATTTGTCGCGAACATGGTGTAGCCGAGGTTCAAAACCGTGGGAGAAGCATTTAAACAAACGGTCGTGCCGGAAGACGGTGCCGCTCCAGTAGTAGCAACAGGATTACGCGGCTTTTTCGGGAAATTCACCGTGCTCAAGGGAGCGCAACGAGAGTTGTGGCTCACCTTTTTGATAAAGCTACTCATCATCTCGGCCTATTCGGTGACAAACAAGACACTCATTTTATGGCTCTCCTCAGATCTCGGGTTCAACGATCAGGCGGCTGGAGCGCTGATAGGATGGGTGTGGGCGCCGGCGATGACCGTGTTTACGCTTCTGGCTGGTTCGATCACTGACGCGGTCGGTCTTCGCCGAACATTCTTCCTCGGTGCCGGTATCTGCCTGGTTGCGCGCGCCGTTATGGTGTTTACGACGATCAAATGGTTGGCGCTTGCCGGCGGTTTATTTCCGTTGGTCATCGGCGAGGCCTTGGGCACACCGGTGCTGATCGCCGCGACACGGCGGTATTCGACGACGCGACAACGCTCGATCTCGTTCTCGATCATTTATATGGTCATGAACGTTGGCTATCTGATCGCTGCCCGCATTTTCGATTACGTCCGGCAGACGTTAGGCGAACATGGTCATCTAAGTGTCTTTGGATCAGACGTAAGTACTTACCGAACGCTGTTCCTGGTAAGTTTCGGTTTCGAGCTGCTGCTTTTTCCGACCATTTATTTCCTGCGCAGAGGAGCTGAAGCGACAGATGAAGGCGTTAAGTTCGATGCTGAGCCGGTGAGATACGCCACAGACGTGTTCTGGGAACGTGTCTGGTTAACCGTCCGTGACGCCGCCCGCGATACTGTGAGTCTATTCAAGCGGTTGCTCAGTCAATCCGGGTTTTACCGGCTCCTTGCGTTTCTTCTTTTGATCGGGTTTCTGAAGCTCATCTTCCTGCAAATGGATTACGTGTTTCCCAAATTCGGTATTCGCGAGCTTGGCGACGGCGCTCCGATCGGGCAGCTCTCAGCCATCAATTATCTTCTCATCATTGCACTCGTGCCGGTGGTCGGCGCGCTAACGCAGCAGTTCTCCGCTTATCGAATGGTCGTGGTCGGTGGAGCTATTTGTGCTGCTTCGGTCTTCATCATGGCTTTACCAACGGGGTGGTTCCAAGGTCTCGCCAGTGGCGGGATCGGCCAATGGCTCGGTCACAGTTATCTTGGAGTGAAAGGTGGCATTCATCCGTACTACGTCATGATTGCGCTCTACATCGCCATTTTTTCCGTCGGCGAAGCATTCTACTCGCCGCGAGTTTACGAGTATGCGGCCGCGATTGCTCCAAGAGGTCAGGAAGCGTCTTATGGCGCGCTATCTTACATTCCGTTTCTCATAGGGAAATTACTCGTCGGAACCGGGGGATGGTTATTAGCTGCGTTTTGTCCGGAACACGGTCCCCGGCACTCGGGGACGATGTGGCTTATTTTTGCTCTGGCCGCATCAGTCGCGCCGATTGGATTGTTTGGGCTCCGTCGCTACATTCGCGTCCCCGAAGCCGGGCGTCAGGACGTCGATTAGCGAAAATTGCGCCCGACCAGTTTTCGGCTTGTTTACGAATTGAATTAAAAGAGATCGATCTCGCGCGCTGCCTGGTTGGCGGAGAAATTTTTCGCAAACAAGTCAACGCTAGAGCGTGAGGAACGGTCTAAGTTGGAAGGGTGAGAATCAGGGGATGAACACTACGCGAATAACACACAAGCACGGATCACATAAGACTCTGTGGATCGGTTTGGCGGGCGCACTTGTTGTCATTGTCGGCTCGCTTTTGTTTGGGTATGCTCAAGGGCAGAAAAAACAGGCCGAGAAAATGAATCCGACGAAACCGGTTCCGAGCGACGCCGAATTGCGAAGTACGTTAACCAAAGACCAGTATCGCGTGACGCGGGAAGGCGCCACCGAAACTCCGTTTCAAAATGCCTACTGGGACAATCATAAGCCCGGAATTTATGTCGATCTCATCACCGGGCAGCCGCTCTTCACGTCGAAGGACAAATTCGACAGCGGAACGGGCTGGCCCTGCTTTACCAAACCGGTTTCCAAAGACAAGGTAGTGGAGAAAAGGGATTCCTCTTTTGGAATGGAGCGCACCGAGGTTCGCGCACGGACAAGCGATTCGCATCTCGGTCACGTCTTTGCAGATGGCCCTCCCCCAACCGGCGCCCGTTACTGCATCAATTCAGCTGCGATTCGTTTTATTCCAGTGGAGAAACTGAAAGAGGAAGGTTACAGCGAATACCTGTCGCTCTTCCAGTCCGGAGAAGGCGGAGGGCAGCCACCGCAGGGTCAATAGATAGATCCGGGTCTCAGGGCTAAGGCGCTCGCTGCGGCAGCGCTTCTTTAGCGGCGGTCCATGACCGCCGATGTCGATCTGCCAACCGCCGAAGGCGCAGTTTGCGACAGAGATGTCGAT
>QHOD01000082.1 GCA_003218615.1 Verrucomicrobiota bacterium | reverse complement strand
TCTATCGTGCGATTTTGCCGAAAATGATTCAGCGCGATTATCTCATCATTGGCAGCGGCATCGGCGGAGCGAGCGCGTGCGAAGGAATTCGCCGCCACGACAAACGAGGTTCCATTACACTCGTCGGCGCCGAAGTTTTCCCTCCTTACAAGCGGTGGATTCTCTCGAAGAGTTTTCTGCGCGACAAGAATTCGCAGCTGAAAAAATTGCAGGAACCGGATGAACACTGGTATATGGCACACAAAGTCGAGACGCGTTTCGGCACGGTCGTAACGCAGTTCAATATCGAGCGACGCGTGGCTGTGCTTGCGAACGGCGAAAGCATCGAGTTCAACAAAGCCTGCCTGGCGATGGGCAGCCGGCCGGTGCGGCCGCCGGTCGCGGGAGTCACTCTAGGTAATGTGATCTATCTGCGAACGCTTCGGGATGCGCTGGCATTAAAAGAAATGGCGAGCCTGGAGAAAACCGTCATGGTCGTAGGCGGCGGCCTGCTCGCATGTGAGGCGGCAGCGAGTTTGCGAATGATGAAATTGAAGGTCGGCCTCATGCACCGCGACACTTATCTGTTGAACCGCTATCTCGATTCTGAAACAGCTGTGTGGCTCACGGATTATTTTGCGAAACACGGAGTAGCAATGGCGATGGGCGAGAGTCTCAACGGCTTTGAGGGCAAAACTGTCCTGCGCAATATCCAGACAAAAAGCGGCAACCGGTTCCCGGTGGGCCTCGCCGTCGTCGCCTGTGGCGCAGAACCGAATCTCGACCTGGTTCGCAACACGCCGCTCGCCGGACCCCATGGATCGCCGGTCACGGATTATCTCGAGACGGAAGAAAAGGGAATTTACGCGATTGGCGACCTGGCATTTTATCCAGATCGAATAATGGGCGGCATGCGGCGCCAGACGCACTGGGAGAACGCACAAAAACAAGGCCTGATCGCAGGCGCGAACATGACTGGCAAGAAGCGCATCCGCTACGAGCAGGTTCCCTATTTCTGGACGGAAATATTCGACTTGCATATCCATTTTGTCGGTGACTTCAGCATGCTGCCGACCCGTATCGAGCTTCACGGTACATACGCGAAGAAAAAATTTGTCGTGCATTATTATCAGGGGGAAAAACTGCGCGGCATTCTGCTTTGCCAGCAACCGCCCCGCGAGGTGGAATCAGCCAAGACCCAGTTGCGCCACGCCCTCGGCAAATGAGTCAGACTAGCTCAACCTCGATGCAACGAACCGCTGGCAACGGGAGCCCCGGCGCGATAAAGTTGTCTGCGATGGGTCTGACAAATCAAAAACTCGTCGTAAAGGAAAGCCGGCGCGCCCGGCGCAAAGCCACGGTCAATTTCTTGATCGATTCGGGTGCGGTGTACAGCCTGGTTCCGAGTCCAACATTGAAGAAACTCGGTGTGCGCCCGCACCGCCAGGTGGATTTCTCATTGACCGACGGGAGGACCATTCGGCGCCGGGTTGGCGATGCTTATTTCGAATTGCAGGGCGAAGGCGGCGCTTCACCGGTGATCTTTGGCGAAGAAGGCAACAAACCGGTGCTGGGCGCGACTACCCTTGAGAGTATCGGGCTGATTCTCGATCCATTCAAACGCCGTTTGATTCCAATGCGCATGTTGCTGGTTTAGGCAGCGTCGTCCTTCAGCCCGGAAAACTCTCGGAGTTAATAGGCGTCCGCTGGGATTTCCAGCGCGGAATTGCTGACGCGCGCGAGCTTCCAATCCCAGGGTTTGCCGGAGCCGCGATGCCATTCGAGTTCGAAAGGCCTTGGCAGCGAATTGACCCGCTCCTTGAGCAGCTCCATGACTTCGCTTTGGCTGCCATCGACCCAAATTCTGCCCGACCATTGAGCGCGGCGCTGTTGGCACTGCACGCTCACGCTCAATGCGGTGATCCTAAGACCGCGCACATAACGGAAGCCTTCGTGCATACGCTCCAGAACACGTGGCCGATCGTCGTCCCATTGATCATGATAATCGCTGGCTATGAAATTGCCTGCCGCCGTCCAGTCCTTGTGTTCGATCGCATGAAGGAAGTTTTCGGTGTGGCGCTTGACCTGACGCTCAGGCCGCCAGAGCCAGAGAAGAAACAGCCCGACGCAAACCGCAACGGCAAGACCGCCATAAAATCCTCCACGCAACGAAATCGGCACCGTTTGCGAATTTATTCTTTCCCGCAGATAACGCCACCTCAGCCTGCTGGGTAAGTCGGTGGCGAATAAACATTAAAAGTCACAGCCCGCTTCTGCGTCCGATTCGTGAAGCGATGTTTCGCGCCGGCTGGAATCATTATCACGTCGCCCTTTCTCAAGGTCGTTCGTTCATCGTCTACTTCGCCATTGAGTTCGCCTTCCAGCATTAGCAAAACCTGATCGCTTTTCTCATGTGCCTCGGCTTTTTGGCCGGTCGATTGACCCGGCGCGAGCGTCATCATTGCGGTCTGGCTCCGCCCGCTGGTTTGTAAAACTTCAAACCAATCTTTCGCTTTCTCGATGTTCGTTACGTTCATGCGTCGAATCTACCAGTGGATCGCACAGATTTCGTACATCAGTTGCATTTTTGTCCGCGCCAGCCCGCGCGATTTGAAAAGGGATAAACGTGCATTCACAGCCTTCGATCCGCCTCGCTGAGAGGAATGATGCGATCGGCATTGTCGGTTGAAGGGAGATCGCGATTAGAAGCCTGGAGCACGTTAAAAGCTTGGCTTGGTCCCGGTACGTCAAGTACAACGCGGCTACTATGAAGACGCTTATCTCAATTCTTTGCTTTACCGTCATCTCCTGGGCGACCGCGGCCGCGCAAGATGGTGTGAAGGTCGCACCGGAAAATTACAAGGTTCTGCTAGATAACACCCACGTACGCGTCGTGGATTTCACTCTCAAACCAGGGCAGAAAAGCCCAATGGTATCGCGTCCAAATCGCGTTATTTATGCGATCACGCCTGCCATTGGCAAGCTCACTGGATCGGACGGAAAGACAATCCCTATGGACAGGAAGGCCGGCGAAGCGTGGTGGGCGGATGCCGAGTCACTTGCCGTTGAGAATACTGGGCAGGCGGAGATCCACACCGTGGTCGTCGAACTAAAGCAATAAGCCGCGTTCGACATCGCCGCTCAAAATCCAAAATCCGAATCTGCCCTGAGCGAAAGCTCGCGCGGCTATCCGCATCATTGATTGCCTCATCTTTTGCCAAAAAAAACAGGCTGGATGTGGGACCTTTCGAGTGGTCGCGAAGGTGCCCTCGCCTTCACGAACTTCGGATAATTCGCCTCTAACCGGCGTCGCGCGCGTACCAATCCACTTTACGCGTCACGTACATCACGACAGCCAGAACAACGAAGAGCGCGATTGCGCCCATGAGCAAGGCATAATCCTGCTGCCGCAAAGTGATGTAAAGAAATGTGTAAACGCCCCCCAGCCCGGCGCCGATCATCAGCGTGCGCACACCGCCCCCGAGGAAAAATCGGCAATACCACGTAATCAACAGCGTCGATGCGACAGCCGCGATCAGATAAGCCCAACTAAATCCGATAAATTCCGAAATCGACAGCAGCAGCAGATAAAACAGGCAAAGCGCAGCTCCGACCATCAAATATTGGAACGGATGGATCTTTTGCCGCGCTGTCACTTCGAAGAGGAAGAATGTCGTAAATACTAGTACAAGGAAGAGGACGCCGTACTTGATCGAGCGCTCGACATAGCGATACGCGTCCAGGATCGACAAGAAATTCGCGCCGAATCTTGAGTTCGTTACCGACTGAACATTGAAACGCTCGTTCCCGCCACGACTGGTCCACGACTGCGAATAATCGCGGCCGTAATACGAAACTTTCCAGGTCGCGTTGAAACCGTCCGGCCGCACCGATCGTTCCGCCGGCAGAAACGAGCCGCGAAACGCTGGGTCGGGCCAGTTCGATTTCAATGTCGCTTCGTTTTGTACGCCGAACGGCGCGAAGAACACTCCGTCGCTGCCGTTAAAATCGACCGGAATGGAAAATGTAATTTCGTTCGCGATTGGCTGGTCGCTGCCAAGCGACGCGGTCGCGCCGGTGGTATAACCCGGCACTTGCGATCCCGGCAGCATCCGCCGTTTCGTTCCGCCCCAATCGAGCACGAGTCCTGCGCGCGTTCCGCGCAGATCGTTCACCGCGATCGTAACGAACGCGTCCTTCCATTGCACATCCTTCAGGTCGATCTTGAGCGGGCCGAAATCGGGCGGCGCAAATTTTCCCGAAAGCGTCACCTGCGTGCGAAACACTGCCGCATCATAAATTCCTCGATGCAACGTCTGCGTCTGCACATTGCCGTCGATCTTGAGCGATTCCGGCAGAAAATACGCGGTTCCGATCGCCGTCTCCTCCACTTCGCGCCGCTCTAGTTTCCCGTCCGGCCCCGGCGTTTCCTTGACCGCTTTGAATTTGTATTGAAACGGGATACCCAGCACCGGCCCGATGACATTCTGTTCTCTCCCCCACGATGAAGTGATATCCGCCACCGCTTCATTCCGCCGCGAAAGCCGATCGCTCAACACGCCGGTAATCATTACCAGCGGAATCAACAACACCAGTACCAGGGCGCCGACTCCGAGCAACTTGATAATCGTGCTCTGCCGCCGGCCAAACGATGGCTGCGACTTCGGCAACGGTGGCGGCGCTTGTATTTCTGCCATGCCGGCAGCTTGAATGAGCTGATTCGGTTAGGCAACAAAACTTGTTTGGTGACCGCTCATTGCCGCGCGGGGCTAGAGGGGGAACAGATTTCTCCACATCGAACTCGTAGAACCCTAGCAAGCCAAGGGCAATTCTCCCTATTCTTGGCCAAAATGGCTGGCCTTTTCAGGCCTCCGCGAGCGGAGGCGAGCGGATTAGGCGGAATAATTCCGTAAAATATTACGCAGCAATTCCATCAAGATCGACAGCTGAGCCGATGTAGTGTCGGCCGTTTGATCCGCGAAGGATGTAAACCCAAGCCATACAAAAACTGCCAGGGGGGAGAATCGAACTCCCGACCAAGGGCTTATGAGTCCCCTGCTCTACCGCTGAGCTACCCTGGCATCAAACCTTTTACCAACGCCCGGGAATTCCCTCAAAAGTCGATCAACCCCGAATGCGTTCGGGGCTGCTCTACCGCTGAGCTACCCTGGCTGACGGCCAAAAGATTCAATGCCGCGTCCCAACATGTCAACGGCTGGACCTTACTGCTTTGCCTTCGGAATGTACGGCGCGAGATCTTTCTCGCGGCCATGGAGCGCAGCCATGAAGCAGACCCCGTTACGTTCCGTGACTGCGCCAACCCAGCCTTCTTGACGAACACAACGCCACCCGGGAAACCTCAACACGGCGCCCGTTTTGGTGTTTCTCTCTGCTGGAAAAAGAAAGAACTGCATGCGCCTCTCGGCTACCCAGATTTGGGCGATGCGTTGCGACTCATCGTCCTCGAAAACGCGGCAACCAAGCGTGCGAAAATCTGCGAATTCCGCCGGCACGTCGTAGTGTTCCAGTCCATGTTTCAGAAAAAACAAATCGCTCAATGTTCCTGCATCAGTACTGACCGGATCGAGGAGGACCGATCGTGTGGAACCAGCGATCGTCAATAACTTGCGCGCGGTCGTCGATCCCGGAAAATCATTCAGTCGACCAACAAACTGGAAGACAAGAACTCCAGCGATCACGATAAGAGCGATCCCGATCGCGAGAACGGCCGGATTGCGCGCCATTTTCTTCCAAGTCCGTCTCGAATTAGAGATCAGGTCCTTGCTCAAAAACCATTCGGCAGTCTCCGGCGGAATCGGGATGATATGGACCAACGCTGCCATCGCGCGATCGAAACTCTCTTGATTTGTAAATTCGTTCGAGCCGCGTGCCCGGGACACCGCTGAGCGCATGGAACGATCGCGGATTTGCTCCTCGTTGATCGGCGCACAATTCAGAAGAGCCAGTTGCCGACGCGATAATCGCAGCGTTTTCATAGATCCGGCCTTTGCGGAAGCATGGCATCTAGCCAAGCTTGAAATTGTCGCCGTCCCAGCGCCAGTAGGCGCGAAAGCTCATTAAGCTTGAGCTCCGTCAAATCAAGAATTTCGCGGTAATCGAATTCATTGAGATAAAAAAGTGCGAGCGCGGTCCGCTGAGGGTCGGGCGCAGCGGAAATCCAGATTGCCAACTGCGTAGGCTCAAGGTGCTCAATTTGTGACGCAGCCTCCGGGGTCAACTCGTGCGCGTCGAGTTGAAGCGGCTCGGCTTGCAAATCGGTTCCACTTGCTTCCAGACAACGCCAGCGCGCGTCCCGGAAAAGCCAGAACGGTTCGTCTGGCAGTTCCCCGTGCGCTGCGCGTAGAGCCGCCTCGCGCAAAGTCGTGTGAAAAACTTCCTTCGCTTTACTCGAGTCGCCCAGCATCAAAAAACAAAAGCGATAGAGTTGCGGTAGATTTTGTTTGGGAGCGGACACGCGGATTTTTCAAAACTTGAATGTTACGTGGCTGGATTGCATCGACAAGCGTTTGTAGCCGCCGAGAGCGGCCGCCACAGCGCGCTCCTGGTGTTGAAACTCAGCGGCGCGCCTCGCATAGCAAACGGCTAGAGCGTCCCGAGACGTCGCGCTACTTCCTCTGCGTTTTCTCGGCTGTTGAAAGCGGAAATACGAAAATATCCTTCTCCTTGTGCGCCAAAACCGCTGCCCGGCGTGATCACTACGTTTAAGTTGCGTAGCATGCGATCAAAAATTTGCCAACTCGTCAGGCCATCGGGCGTTTTCACCCAGATATAAGGCGCGTTGATTCCGCCAAAAACTCTCATGCCCATCTTTACGCAAGCCTCGCGCAGAATTTTTGCGTTGCCCATGTAATGGGCAACGAGCGCTCGAACCTGCTCACGGCCTTCAGATGTATAAAGAGCTTCCGCGCCACGTTGCACGGGATAACTGACGCTATTCGCCTTCGTGCTCCAGCGCCGATGCCAAAGCGGATGCAGTGACAGTTTTTTTTCCGACTCCGTTCTGGCAAGCAACTTTTTCGGCATGACGGTGAATCCGCAACGCACGCCGGTGAAACCGCCGCTCTTGGAAAAACTGCGCAATTCCACCGCGCACTCGCGCGCGCCGGGAATTTCGAAAATTGAATGCGGAATATCTCGCTGCGAAATATACGCTTCATAAGCAGCGTCAAAGAGCAGAAGTGCTTCGTGCTGACGCGCGTAATCGACCCAACGTGAAAGTTGTTCGCGAGATGCGACCGCCCCGGTTGGGTTGTTAGGGAAACAAAGGTAAGCAAGATCGACATGGTCCTTTGGCGGCTCGGGAACGAATCCGTTGTCGGCGGTGCCCGGCAAGTAAACGATCCCTTCGTAGCTGCCGTCCGATTTCGCCGCGCCGCTGTGGCCCGCCATTACGTTCGTGTCGACATAGACCGGGTAAACCGGATCGGGAACCGCGACTTTGTTTTGGTCGCCGAGAATATCGAGAATAAAGCCGCAATCGCATTTCGATCCATCC
>QHOD01000339.1 GCA_003218615.1 Verrucomicrobiota bacterium | reverse complement strand
TTTGCCGACAAGCGGGTCGTCGGGATTGACTGGGCGCTTCTGTCCCGGTGAAGCACGGTCCCGTTTGAGATCTCCGATGTTAACCCGGAGGCCAGGCGAGGGCACGTTTGCCCAGCAGATGGACATGCAAATGCGGCACGCTCTCGCCCGCGTCAGGTCCACTGTTGATGACGACACGGTAGCCGCCTGAAACGTCCAGTTTCTTCGCGAGATCCCGCGCGACGAGAAGCAATTTTCCCAGCAACGCGCAGTCATTGTCGGTTGCGTCCGCGAGACGCGGCAGCGCCCTTTTAGGAACGATCAGTACGTGCACGGGCGCTTGCGGATTGACGTCGTTAAAAGCGATTGCGTCATCATCTTCCCAAATAATTTTCGCCGGAATTTGTCGCGCGATGATTTTTTCAAAAACAGTCATGAGATTTTAGAGCCTCAGGCAGGATCGGGTAAATCTGCGCAATCTGGCGGTAATTCAAACGCGAAACTGCAAGCTTGCGAAGTTCTTGCAGGCCGTCGGGGCACAGGAGAAGTCGGAAGCAATTAGTCAGCGGCAAATCTGGCGACTCTAGCGCAGCGAACAATCGAGCCGCTCGAGATCAGTCGTCCATGTTAGTTTTTCGCGCACGAAGCACACAATTTCCTCGCGCAACGCGTCACAGCCGCGCGTCCACGTTTTTACGCCGCGAAGATGTTTCACACAGGATTGCAATGAACAGAGTTGCAGATTGTCCACCCGGGTTTCGATCAGCATGTTAATTCGTTTCTCCAAGAGATCGAAAAACGCCAGTTCGTATCCCGTGCCTGCTTCATGCGCGATGTCGAGCAACGAAATGGAAATGGGCGGCGGCGACGGCGCAAAATGCGGGACGATTTCCTTGTAACCGATTACTTTCAGGACGTAGCGCACAGTCTGCGATAGTTGACTAAACGCGACAACGTTTTCGTCATTTCGCAGGCGCAGGTAAAACGCGATGCTCTCAGTCACGTGATCGGTCAGCCACCAACTGGGATACCCGGCTTCATCCGCTGCCCGCGTGATGGCGGCGTGCAGCCAATCGCGATTGAACTCGAAGAGTTGCCCCGAATCCGTGCGGAGATATGGAAATTCTTCTTTAAACGCGACCATGCTTTTTAATTGCGATACCAGGTGATCGATTGGTGGCGGGGCCGGTTTTTTCCGATGTTGTTTCAGGGGGAAACAGCTCCCGCTGCAGCGCATTGGGTTTCACTCGGTGGCCAAGCGTATGAACGGCATCGACAAATTGATCGACATCGTGAAATCGCTGGTGCACCGAGACATAACGCAAATACGCCACCTCATCGATGGTGCGTAATTTCTCGAGCACTTTGGCGCCGATGACTGAAGAAAGAACTTCGCGCCCGCTCGTTTCCAAGTCCTGCACAATTTCGCTCACGATATCCTCAAGGGTGAGAAGACTGGTCGAACGTTTTTCAAAAGCTTTCGCGATGCTGGCGGCAAGTTTGCGCCGATCGAACGGCTCGTGTGTTCTATCACGTTTCACGACGCGTAGATCCGAGCGCTCGACTTCTTCATAGGTGGTAAAGCGATATTTGCATTTCAAACATTCGCGACGCCGGCGGATGCTCGAACTATCCCGCGATTGACGGGAATCGATGACTTTGTCATCACGAGACCCGCACTTGGGGCAACGCATAGTATTAAAAGGCTAATTAGCATACCATGCGTTGTGGCGTCAATGCTTCTTTGATTTTTCTCTTCGTTCCTGTTTGTAATCGCGTTTTGATCGTTTCTCGAAAAGGAATCCGCATTTCACCGGTGGATTGAGCGACGCGTTGACGTAGCGACACGCCGACGTTAGACCAATTCGCATGCAAAACCGTAGTGCAAGTGGCGTGGCGTACGGCCCGTGGCTCGTCGGTCTCGGTGCAGCGCTTTGGGGTACCGAGAGCGCATGGCGCATTCCGCTCAACCAGCTGTTCGACGCCAAGGTAATTGTCTTTTGGGAGCACGTGCTGATTCTGATCATGTTCCTGCCGCTTCTCCTCACGCGCCTGGGTGAAGTTCGTAAAATCCGAGCGAGGACGTGGGGCTACCTGCTCTTCTCGGGATTCGCCGGTTCCGCTGTCGGCACGGTCTTTTTCACGCTGGCATTGAAATACGGGAACCCGACCGTGGTGAATGTCATTCTAAATATCCAGCCTGTCATTTCAACGTTGGGCGCTTTCCTGCTCTTTAATGATCGGCTTGGCCGACGCTTTTTTCTTTACGCGGGCATCGCGATCATTGCTGGCGTCTTTGTCTCTGTCGAACATCCAGGCTTGATCGGCGTCTCGTTTGAACGTGCAGGCTTGAACCTCGGCACCGGGTACGCGCTCATTTGCGCGCTTTTCTGGGGATTATCCACGGTTGCCGGTCGCGGCGTCATGATAGGCATGTCGCTTCGGCTCGCCTCCAGTCTTCGCATTGTCGTTGGGCTCATCTGCATGACGGTCATTCTTTTGGCCTACGGCAAACTGAACGGCGCAGCGCTCTGGCCGGCGGCTGCTCAGGCGCATGCCGCCGAGGCGATCGTTTGGCTAATTCTGCTCGCGTCGGTCTCAGGCGGAATTCCACTCTTGATTTACTTTCAAGGGCTGCGTCTCACCCGTGCGTCAACGGCGGGTTATTTCGAGATGATGCAGACGCTGGCGGCCGTGTGCATCACCTGGGGTTTTTTCCATGCCGGCCTTCATCTGCACCAGGTGGTTGCGGCTGTCGTCCTGATCACTGCCGTGGCCATGGTGCACCATGTGCAGCAAAGGAACGAATCTATAAAGATAGCCTAGGTTTATCGAAGAGCGGGCATTTCCGCAGCGCGAAGGAGGCGGGCAAGGAGCGGCGGGCTCCCAACCGCCGAATGACGCTTAAGAAAGCGCTTTGCTTGAGGTTTGGTTCGCCGAAACCAGCTTCGACAAAGCCAGATGGCCCTTTAGGGCGGGATCACCCAATAATCAGTCCGACTCTTACCTCCCTTGTATTTTAGCAGATGCCGTTTTGCTGCCGGGTAATCGTCGTGAATTAACCAAAACAGATCTTTTTTCCCGGGAAGCTGTTTCTCGTAATACAGAAACGTTTGAATTTCATCCAGATTTGTGTCCGGCGAGAACTGTTCCGGCAGACCGATTGAATCGACATTGTATAAGAGTTTGCCCAGCAGCAGGATGTTATCGTCAGAGGCGACGTAGATCGTAAGCCTGTTTACCAAAGCTTGGAACTCGGCTTTAAAGCTTTGATCAAATTCCGCTCTATCGACATTCGGAGCCAAAAATACTACATGATCCAATTTCAGGTTCCGGGTGTTTGGATCGTTATACAATTTTTGCAAAGCTAGACACACCAGGCGACAGCCAAGACTGTGTGCGATAATGATGATTTTTGGGGGCTTCGCCTCGCGGTTGATTGTCTCCAGCAGATCCACGAGATGCTTTGTCGATTGGGGAACCTGAAGGAGGTCGCGCGTATAGCCAAGGACCGATTCGTTACTGGCCCAATCGAACGTCAGAACATTCGCATCGATATTTAAGTCGCGCGCTATCTGAGCGCAGTACACCGTGCTGGCGGGGAATGAAAGCCTGTAGCCATGGATCCAAATGACCAAAGGTTTTGGGGACTGATCTCGAAGGAACTTGAAAAACGTCGGATACGGAATCGATTCGACTTTCTTGATTGCTCCAGCGGTGACCGGGGAGCCTGCCGGCTGATCCCCGGGTAATTGCACCTTTATTAGGCCGTACGAGACTTCACCCGCATATTCGCCAAGGTAAGTGACGTTGCCATCTGCAGGAGGGCCTGCTTTTCTATCGGTGACGTAACCGATTGTTTCGTTGAAGTTTCGTTTGACCATAAACGGCCGAACTTTCCCTTGCAGCAGCTTTGTCAAAACTGCGCCGACGTCAGCAGAAACAGGGAAATAAGAAGCTGTAACCAATCCAAGGATGTAACAGAGGGCTACAAGGAGAAGGATAATGGCAGCCTTTTTCCGCATGATTTTGATCTTTTAATTTTGCGGGGCGCTCGTGTGAAGCACGAAGTCGCATGCACCTTGCCCAAGCGCGCGCCCGGGATTACGAGTAATTCTTCTGAGGAGCTTTAAAATATGCCTTGCCAAAAGCAGGCTAACTGACGCTCGCTTGCTTGGATTCTTTGGCTGGTGCGGTTCTCTCCGGGAATTCGAAACCGACCTTCCCATCTTCCAATTTCAGGTAGGCGGAAAACGGGCGTCCCCGTTTTGAGATAAAGCTATCGAGGAGATCGGTTTTTCCCGTGGTGAGCAGTTTCTGCGCCTGCTCTTTTGGGATGTCACGACCGAGAATCCTCTTGCTTAGTTTGAATTTACACGGCTTGCGGTCGGCCTGCGAAGCCTCGCAGATGTAACTGTCCTCGGTTTCAAAGATTTTGCCGCCGCACTTTGGACATTTGCCGAGCACCTCCTTGCCTGTGAAATCAATTTTAGGGGCCGGCTCCTTGGGCTTCCGATCTCCTTTTGGCTTCGGCTCGCGCTTTTCAAACTCGAAACCTACGTCCTTTTTGTCGGTCAACGCCAGAAATGCTTTGAATGGCCTCCCTTTGCGCGAAATGAAGCGCTCGAGCAAATCCGTTTTGCCGGTGCTGAGCAGTTTCTTCATCTGCTCGCGCTCCATCGATCGTTGCAGGATGACTTTGCCGGATCGAAAGTCGCACGTTTTGTTCGGGCCGACTGAATTCTCACAGACATAGCTCATTCCGAACTCAAACACGCGCCCGCCGCACTTTGGACATTTGCCGAGCGGCTCCTGTCCTGAAAAGTCCACGGGCTGCGTGGCGCCGTTCTCCTGACCGTTTTGGCCGAAATCAAACTCGGCCT
>QHOD01000081.1 GCA_003218615.1 Verrucomicrobiota bacterium | reverse complement strand
ATTACGCCGCGTTGACTGCACGCCCTGAGATTACGAATTATGCGGCGAGATAACTCTCTTCAAATTCGAAATTCGAAATTCGAAACTCGAAATCGAGTCGGAGGATTTGCCCTGTACGAGGTCCTTATTGGGGTAGCGATTTTCGCTCTTGGCGTGCTGGCGCTCGGACGGGCCGTGGAGAACTGTCTGAATGCGAGCACGCTCAATGCGGAAGAAGAAGCAGTGCGCCAGATGTTGTCCAATCGCATGGCGGAAATTCAAGCGGCGCCGGGCCTGCCCGATCGAGGCAAGGAATTCAAGATCAACAGCGGTTACGGAGTCGTGAAATTGGTCCAGAAAAGTGGGCCCGCCGAATTAGTTGAACCGAATAACACACGACTTAACGGGATCAATCTTGTGACGTTGACTGCGCAGTGGGAGCGCGGCGGTAGCTCGCAATCAAAACAAATTAAATTTTATGTGTACCGGCCCGGGTAATCCAAAAAATATACCGCGCAAACGATCGCAGAGCGTTCAGCGTCGCGGCTTCACGCTGCTCGAGATCACGTTCGCGGTAGCGATCCTTGCGATGATGTCGCTGGCGATTTATCGCTTTGTGCAATCCAATCTTAATGCGATCCGCGCTTCATCCGAGGTGAGCGCGGCTGACGCATACTATGGCGGCTTGCGCGATGTCTTGATTGCGCAATGGCAAAGCTTGACCCCCGGTCGCGCTGGGATGACAGGAGAGTCCTTCAAGCTGAGCGATCGCCAGCGCGACGAAATACAATGGAATTGCGGCAGTGGACCTGGATTACTGACGCGGTACGCACCGGGAGAATTTGTGGTTTGGTTGCGGCTGCAACCGGAAAACAACAAGAGCGACCGGCTTGATCTCGGCTTTTTGCGAAAACCGCAGAATGACTCCGGCATCGGAAGCGAGTATGCGAGCTGGATACCGCTGATTCAAAATGTTAGTAGTCTGAAAATTCGTTATTTCGATCCCCAGCTGAACGTTTGGGTAGATCGGTGGACGGACGCGCTCCGGCTGCCGCGGCTTGTGAAGTTAACCGTGGGGCGCACGGATGCGTCGGTGCCGTGGGAAGCAATTATTCCGTTGGGCCGAACACCGTATTAAGGGATGTCGATCTTGAGTAGAAACCCGAAATTCGAAATGCGAAATTCGAAGCGTGACTGGCGTGGGGCCGCGCTTATGCTGTCGCTCTGGGCCCTATTTTTGCTCAGCGCAATGGTAATTTCATGGGCGTTTGATATCGATTCTCGACTCGCGCTTTCGGGTAATGCCAATCGTCTTTTAGCGGCGGAAGCAATGGCCTGTTCCGGGGCGGAGATTGCATTGCATCCCAGCATCCAGCCCAGCTCACCAAATCTGCGGAGACAGATGGGTGACCGGGAAAGCTATGAAGTTCGCATCGTTGGCGAAGGCGGCCGCTTAAATTTAAACTGGTTGACGATGGGGGAGGACCCCGCTCGGGTTGGAATTCTGCGAAGATATCTGGAGCTCAAAGGTGTCGATCTGAATGAGCGCAACACGATGATGGATGCTCTGCTTGATTGGGTGGAGCCAAATACCGGGCTGCATCGTTTAAACGCTCCGCCGGAGACCGACGATTATCATCCAGCGCACGCACCGCTGGCGTCTGTAGACGAACTCAAGAGAGTGTCTGGCTGGGGGGAATTCACTTCGATGCCCGGTTGGGACGACGATTTTACGATCAACAGCTCTGGTCCGATCGATCTTGCCTGGGCGTCACGCGATGTCCTGCGCTCCCTGCCCGGCATGAGAGATGATTTCGTCGATCGCTTCTTACAACTGCGACGCGGCCCGGACGGCATCGACGGAACCGCCGATGACTATCCATTCAACAATTTGGCCGATATTCAGGCCGCGCTTGGTTTTTCAGCGGAACAATTTCAGCAGATTGCGGCCCTGATTGGATTTAAAGACCAGGTCTTCCGTATCGCAAGCTTGGGAAAATCAGGCGACGTTACGCGCTCGGTGCAGATGGTAGTGCGAAAAGGAGGTACTGTTCCTCAATTGATCAGCTGGAAGGAGCTTTGACATCGAAACGGCGAAAACATCCATCTTTATCATTCCAACCGCGCATGGCTGGAATTTCTTGCGCTCGGCGGAGCGCAACGGCGCCTGGAACGTACGCAAGCTGCAGACACTGGAGGAAGCCGTGCCGCTGCTTACCGCGACCGATGATTTTGTGCTTGGGTTGCCAATTGCCGCTGTTCTTGCCCAACGATTTCGTTTGCCAACTGTCGATCCGGCAGAGTTTCCGGAAATGATTCGGATCCAGATCGAGAAGGCGCTGCCGTTTTCGCCTGATGAAGTGACGACTGACTTTGAGGTCATCGAGCAGAGCGAGGGCGGAAGTGTGGTTTCCGCCGTCGCGGTCAGAAACCAACAGCTTGCCGAGATGGCTGCGCCACTGCTGGAGCGCGGTTATATCCCGCGGCAGGTCACCGTGTACGCGGCGCAACGCGCCAGCACTTATGCGCCGGAAGGAAATGCACTTCTCATTTATCCGGAAGGCGAGACACTGGTTTCCGCCGTTACTGAAAATGGCAAAGTAAGCCTTACCCGCACGCTTGAAAGCGTCCAGCAAGAGCAATTGCAAATCGAATTGCCGCAATTGAGATTAAGCGCGGAGCTACAAGGCATAAACGCGTCTTTTCCAAACGTGTTGTTGGATGAGAGCTGTTATCAATTGCGTGACACCGTTCAGGGCATTCTGGCGAGTCCGACCGAAATTGTCGGGGTCGAGCTACCGCCTGCTCCGGTCAAACTGAATCTTCTGCCCGAAAGCTGGCGACAGCGACGCTCCCAACTAACAAGGCAGGCGGAATGGCGGAAGCGAGTCGTCTGGGCAGGCGGCGCTTACGCGGCGCTCTTCCTTCTCTTGCTTGCCTACCTCGGTTTTATGCGCGTGGTAATTGGCAGTCTCGATCGGCGTATCGCCCGCGACGCGCCCCAGACGGAATTTGTCCGTGTGGCAGAGGCCAATTGGAAGGCGCTCGCACCGGCGATTGATTCGCATTATTATCCAGTCGAAATCTTACTGCACCTTTTTGAGAGTCTGCCCTCCTCGGATGTGCGCATTACGGGTTACAATCAATCAGCGCGTCAGGTTTCAGTGGACGGCGAAGCCAATACGGCCGCGCTCGCTTATCAATTTATCGACAAGATAAAGAAGAATCCCGAGCTGCGGGTCTTTCAATTCGACATGGCTGCGCCACGCATTTTGCCGAACGACCATGCGCAGTTTCGGGTGGAAGGAAAACCGCGATGATGCCAGCCTGGTACCAACGGATGAATCCGCGCGAGCGCCTGCTTGCATGGATTGTCGCCGGCGCGATGTTCGTGCTGCTGAACCTTCTGATTCTTAACTGGCTTTTTGGCGCGCTCGGCCGCGCCCGCGTGGAGCTGGCCGCACGCAAAGCCGCGGGTGCCGAGCAGGCCCTTTACATGAAAGAACGAGATCTTTGGATGAAACGGGATCAATGGATCCAGCAACATCAACCAACACTCAAGAATCCTGCAGAAGCCTCTGTCCTGCTCGATGATTTGAAACAAATCGCCGGCAAATACAATGTGTTAATCGAGAATCCTGCCATCGGTTCGGGCGAAACGACGCCCAACCATCAGGCAGTTTTCGCTTCAATTGAAACCAAAAGCCCGTGGCCGCCGCTGGTTCATTTCCTCTATGACGTGCAACGTCCAGATGCTTTTGTGGTATTCGAAAATGTTAATTTGGCGATCGACAGTAGCGATCCAACGATGATGCGCGGCAAGTTTAAGGTCGCGCGCTGGTTTGCACCCGCGCAGCGTGTAAAATAATTATTATGAAACATCGGTTAATGCTTGGCTCGATTCTCGCGACGCTGGCCTCCGCCTACGTTCAGGCCGACGATGTTCTGCCGCCGCGATTTAACTTCGATCGCTACTCAGCCATGGTGGATCATTCGCCATTCGCAATTGCCACCGCCGTTGCGCTGCCTTCGGCGACACCCGATTTTGCAAAAGATCTTTATGTGGCCAATGCCGCGCGCTCGCCCGAGGGTGACATGGTTACGATCGCTTCCACTTCGGACCAGAACTTCAAAAAATATGTGACCACCAGGGAGCCAGTGGACGGTTACAGTATCGCCAATATTGAATGGTCGGACCGGGTGGGGGCGACGAAAGTGACAATTAGCAAGGACGGAAGATTTGCGACAATTACTTTTAATGAGGCACTTTTATCGCAGCAGGCGCCAAATACGTCGCCTGAACTGGCGGTCCCAAATCCGCAGAATACAGCTGCAGTTATGCCTCCTCCGTTAATGCCACCAAGCCCGCGCCAGTTGCCTCGGCCACATGTGCGTGGACAGATCCAGCGGCAACCCAGGACTGCGCCGGTGCCCGCGCGAGTGTTGCCTACTCCTCGTCTTCGGGCTCCGCCACAAGAACAAGAATAGGGCCCGATTTATCTACCGGCCTCCGGGTTAGCGTCCGCCCGGTTTGTCATCGGCTGTGTCAGGTTTCCGATCAGGTCCAGCCGAATAGAGGTCGTAGCCGTTTGGGTTTTTGAGGCCAGGACAGCGATAGATGTAATCGCTCCCCCACGGATCTTTTGGCAGTTCTTTGTACAACTGATACCAGCGAGTAGGTTTAGGATCCGTGTTTGGTTGGGTCACCAGCGCCTGCAAACCCTGTTCTGTAGTCGGATAAAAACCATTCATGCTTTCATAAAGCCCGAGCTGAGTATTGATTCCTTGAATATCAGCCTCAACCCGAATATCCCGCGCATATTCGACATTCCCCCCCAGCTTGTAGATGGCGGCGCCAAGCAGGAGAGCGATGATCGTCACAACAAGCATGATCTCGAGAAGTGTGAAGCCCTGTTGTTTTCTTTCCATTGTAATCTAGACCGGACGAGGAACCCCCAGCTCGTTCGCTGTTACACTAGCTGGGGATTGCGAATTTTCTAGTGGCCGGTTTTCAGAAGATAATCCGACTTGTCCCAAAGATATTTTAGTTGAATCTGCGTGGCGCGAATTGCCGACGGTCCGCTACCAGCCCCGTTCACGACCATCAGATCATTGGTGCCAACTTTTAGACTCCCGGCGGGTACAGTTTTCTGCGCGCGGAGCCACCCCGTATATTGGAAATGCATTTGTCTGACGAGCGGCTCCATTTCGCCACGGTAACCCGGGTCAGCCAGTTCCGGTAATGCCAGGGAAACGGGTCCAATGTTCTGGCCGTTACATAAATTTGGGGGGGAGCATCAATGCGCGGATTTGCTACTTCGAAAGTGAGCAAGGCTGCCAGAGGTTGGGCCTCGATTCCAAATTGAAACGCGGCGCTTTCTTGAATCTGCGCGCCAATCTGGATCGCTTCTGCTGCAAGAGTGGCAGTGACAGTTCCAAAATGTTCCGCGTCTTGAAGAGACGTATGGAGAGGCGGCATCGATGAGAACGGTTCCGGAATTACGTCGCGACGATCGGCGTTTAGCGGATGAACCACATTACTGCTCGTCATCCAATCGAGATACGCTGCCCGGACCGTTTTTCCATCTCCTGGAACTTCGATGTCGATGGATGACGCACCGGTCATTGGAATCATTACCGAATCGGAGCTGGGCAAATTAATTTCAGACCCAAGCGGGCCTGAGCGCAAAACGTGCGTGCCCGATTCGTCCCATGCGACCAACTCCGGCTGCCGACCCGGCTTGTCGTCGAAGAACAAGCGGAAGAAAAGAACTTGGTAATCCGGGGTCGGTTGGGTCACGCGAATGCGAAATACACTTTTCGACATCGTGTTCGCTGTCGCCTGGACGGGCAACAGCGTGACTGCTTCGACCCAAGGCGGTGCGTTTTGCGTTTCCGAATTTGGCGAAGTGTTTTGGCGCAGATCCAGCCATGCGCTCCCCGGCATGGCGTATCCCGGCTTCGTATCAGGCGACGTTGGCAAGCCGTCACTCAAAGCTTCCTGGGCGCAAACGCGGGAAACCGCGCCAAGCAATAACGCAAACACGACCACGCGAACAAGCATTTGGCCAGCGAGATTATTTCAGTGTGGCCGGAATTGCAAGCTATGTGTCATTTCGAATACCGCCGACAGAATGCTGTAAACAACGAAGCCAACCAGCACCGCAATCACCACGATAATGGCCGGCGGAATCAGTTGCGAGATCACTACAACCGTGCGGTCAAGTTCGCGCTCGTAAACATCCGCGATAGCTTGCATCGCTTCAGCGAAACGCCCGGTTTGCTCTCCCACTGCCATCATGTCAGTGAACAAATCTGGAAATAATTTTTGCTCTTGCAATGCAGCCGACAGCGTCGCCCCATCGATTACAGCTTTGCGTACTTCGTGTAGCTTCAGTTCAAGAAATCGGTTCGCAGCAATTTCGGTTACCAGATCAAGCGAGCGGAGCAGAGGGATTCCATTTTCCATCAATGTTCCCAGCGTACGGGAGAATTGCGCATAATAACGGTGCCGGACGATGCGGCCGTAGCCGGGGATCAGAAGGCGAAAACGGTCCCACGCAATGCGTCCTTCCTCGGCACGGACAAATGCGCGGAAACCAATAACCGCGCCGATTACGAGAAGCGCGCCGATCCACCAATAAACCGTAATCGCGTAATGAATGTGCAACAGGATGCGGGTGGGCAATGGCAGGGCGCCGCCGGTGTGCGACATGAACCCGCTCAGTTGCGGCACCATGAAGGTGATAAAGATTGTAATCAGAATAGCCCCGGCGAACGCTAAAAATGCCGGATAAATCAGCGCTTGTTGCACGCGATCTCGCAAATCTTTGGCCTGCATCAGGTGTTTCACCAGCCGAGGCAGAATCTGCGGCAACGCACCGCTGGCTTCACCAGCCGCCACCATGTTTACGTAGAGCGGCGGAAAAATCCGCGGGAACTCGCTCAACGCTCGCGAGAAACTGCGGCCGTCGATCAGTGCCTGATGCAATGCGTGCGTCATTTGCTGGACGCGCGGATGTTTCAAGCGCTTTTCCAGGATCGACAATCCCTCGTCGAGTGTCATTCCCGCTTGAAGCAAGTGGCTAAGCTGCTCGGTAAAAACCAGCAACTGTCCGTGCGGAATTTTCAGATTCTGCGCTGGTGCTTCGCTGGTCGATCTTCCGGGTTTCTTAGGAGGTTGTGGCGTGGCTCCAACGATCTCGATTTTAATCGGGATGCAGCGCTGTTGCTCAATCTGGTGAATCGCAACGGCGCGGTCCGCGCAGTCGAGCACACCCTCGACCAGGCCACCCTGGGCATCACGCGCACGATAAGCAAATTGCGGCACGGTTTTTAAATTAATCCGAATTCTCAAACCGGAAACCGGAAACGTAAAGTCAGGGCCGATTCTTTGCTCGACAATCCGCCGCCGGCCTCTCTAAGATCGACATATTGATTTTGCCACAATGAGCACATTACGTATCGCTTTCATTCCCGGTGTCATCGCCGGAGTCATTTCCGTTTTAACCTCCTGGTTCTGGATGGGCGTTATCTTTCATCGCTATCAGCGCGAAACGCCAGAGACATGGCG
>QHOD01000080.1 GCA_003218615.1 Verrucomicrobiota bacterium | reverse complement strand
CGACACAAAATTCCATTCTCCAGTTGCAGGTCCCATTCGGCGCGGTCCCACCATTTTTCGTCCCACCAATTTCCGGATGCGCGATAAGGACCACGCTCTCCGGAAACTGCGCCGCTCACGTGTAGGCTGCGCAGATGAATTGGTCGCTCGCGTGCCAGCAAAACCGATGCGGCAATATTCGGCCGAAAACGCCGCAGCGCCGCGCGTAACGGGGCCGTTGGCGCGAGGCGATTGAGGTCAATCGCCCCTACCTCCCACGAAAATGGTTCGATATGAAACGCATCGGCCCGATGCGTTTCTTCCAAGACCGGCGTTCCGACACGATCGCTGCCGACTAAGGCGACCAACCGGGCCAGCGTTTCGTAAAGCTGATGTGGATCGCGCAAAGATGTTTGAAATAAACCAAATTGTTGCTGCGACGGTTTGACTGGCTCGGCTTCCAATGAAACAGCGATAATCGGGTATTCCGATTTAAAATTATCGAGATGCGTGTGCAGCATCCGGAACAGAAGATCGACATCGTTGGTCGGCTGCGGAATTTTGAAGACGCGTTCGTAAATCTGTTTGTCCGCCGCGGCGGATCCGTCCCGCCGTACGGCGGGCGGATTCGCAAAAGTGATTCGCAGGGTCAGTTCTTTTGCGACCAGATAGATCGCGCCCAGTCGCAACGTGAGCTGCTCCAAAAAGCGGCGCAGCATGAACAGCAGCGGCTCAGCCGTTTCGATTTCATGTTCGAATTCGAAGCTCTCCTCGAACGACTCCGGTGGTTGAACAAATTTCAGGAGCCGAGTCGACGTGCCATTTGCTCGTTCCCAAAGCCGAAATGCTTCCGGGCCAAGCCGTGCGCGCAGCTCCTCTTTATCTAGTGCCGCGAGTTGACCCAGCGTGTGAATTCCCCACTTGTGCAGGATCGCGATGATTTGCTGAACTTCAGCTTGTTGATCTCGCCACCGGCCGAGTCCGTCCGACCGGCGGACTTTCGCCGCCGCAAACTCCGGACTAGAGCGCTCCATGCGCTCAATTTAATGTCAAAGGCGAGATACGTTCAAGCGAACGTTTACACGCGGATTTATTTAATCAAGGCTCGATCTGGACTGCGAGCACGCGATTCTACTCTGCCCGCGACCGGATGGAAAAACCGAGAGATGCCACCGGGTGAACAGTTGGGATAGGTGTGAATCAATGCGCGGTTTGCAGGCTTCGTGACGATTTGCATGCTATCTCTTTTTCAACTGCGCGCCGCCGAGCAGCGGCAGGACGAACAGGTTTGCCAGGATGTCGATGATGCAACCGGCAAGGACGACGAGACCGAAGCGTTGGGTCGGCGGAAAATCGGACAGTACGAAGATGGCAAAGCCAGCGGCGATGATGACGTCGGAGTAAACGATCCCGCGCCATTGTTCTTCACGCGCGGCGACCCAAGCTGCCCAGCCTTTCTTTCCGTCGCGTTGGGCACGACGCACCCCAAAGACTAGATGGATCATCGAGTCGATCGCGATGCCGATGCAAACGTTTGTAGCCGGCGCCGAGATGACATCCATTGGCACATGCAGCCAGCCGATACCGCCAAGCATGCAGAGCGGGACAAGCGTCAGGCTCACAATCATCGCTACCGTTCCACGAATCGACCGGGCGACGATCCATGCGATCGCGATAAACAAAACGTTGAGCCAAAAGAGGCCGGTCACGAGGCTGGAAGCGACCAACTGCGCCAGGCGGCCTTGCAAATAGTAAATACTGCCAACAAGCGCGGTCTTGAATCCGTGTTTCCGCGCGACCGAGCGAAGGTCGTCGACAACATCAACGCGGTATTTGGAACGACGCTCCTCAACCATGCGTAGGAGGAAGACCGCCTGCTCGCGATCCTCCGTGACAAAACTTTTGCCTACGCGCGCGTATTTCGGCTGCGCCATGAGTTCCATCATCTTTTCGTAACTGATCAGAAAGGAGAACGGCACGCGGTCGCCCTCGGCCAGAAGAGTTGGAAGCGAGATGACCGTGCCGACGTCTTTGTAATTCTCGAGCGCGCCGTGCAACGTCCACATTTTCTGGTAAGCAGCGTCGGTGTTCAGTTTGCTGCCATCGGAGGCGGAGACGACGAGGGTGAGCGGATTGCAGCCGCCGTTGTGATCGACGTACTCCAGTCCGTCGCGCAGTTCTTGGTGCGGCTTAAAATAATCGAGCAGACTCGGGTCGGTGTTTACCTGTTTCAGGCCAAATCCCAGTGCGACGCTGGCGAGAACTACGGCGGCCGACAAAAGCGCGAAGCGCCGCGACCAAAACCAAGGTGGCGGTTCTGCCTCCACGAGTTTGCTCTTGCGCGGCACGGCCCAGCGCAGAAACGGCGGATACATCAGGTAAGCGCAAATGAATGCCACCACTGAGCCGAGCACGCCGCCGAACCCGAGTTCGCGCAACGGTTTGGCCTGGACAATCAGCAAGCTGGCGAACCCAAGCGATGCGCAAATCATCGACCAAAACGACGCCGGAAAAGTCATGCGCCGCGCGTCCGCACCGAGATCTGGGGATTCCTTACCGAGGCGGTGCATCCGGTCGGCGAGCGTCTGCCAGTTGAACGTCATGTAGACCAAATGCGACAAGGCGACGACAAAGACGATCGTCCCAAGGTTGACCGTGAGGATGCCGATCTTTTTGCCGAACACAGATTGAAGAAGCAGAGTCAATAAAACGGCGTTCGTGCAGGTGACCAGCATCCCCAAAAACACCCGAATCGACTGGAACATTGCCGCCATCGTCAGGCCGAACAAAACGACCGCGGTCAGGCTGAAGTAGCGAAAATCGTGGACCAGACTGCGCCGGAGCATCTCCACCACATAGGGCGTGCCGGCGATGTGAATTCGAAAGTCCTTCTGGTCCAATTCATGCACGATGCCCTCCAGACGCCGGATGAGTTTCTCCGGATCACGTCCCTCAGTGAACAGAATGACATTGGTCGACTTGCGGTCTTTGGCGATGAGCAGCCGGCTCCAGAACGGACTTGCCAGCGCATCCTGAAAGCTTTTTGGCCCGGCGGTTACACTTTTGACGCCGGTTACTCCGTCGATGGCCTGGGCTTCATGAGTCAGCTTTTGAATCCGGGCCAGGTATCGCGCTGAAGAGATATCGCTGGAGGAGACCGCGAGGATGAGCTGCGGTTGCGACGGAAAGCGTTGCTCGATTTTTCTGGATTGCCCGAACCCCAGTGTGCCAAGTTTCATCGCTTCAGTGTATTACCCTGAAATCGCAGCTGCCCGTGGAACGCGATGCCACGATTGAAAGGTTAAAGGATCTCGACCGGACATTTCGGCAACGCTTGCAGAAACGCGCGCCCGTACGGCTTGGTTATGATTCGGTTGTCCAGAATGACGATAATGCCGCGGTCGCTTTTCGTTCGGATCAGACGTCCAACACCTTGACGAAGTTTTAGAATCGCTTCCGGCAAGGAATATTCGGTAAACGGATCGCCGCCGCGTTCCTCCACGAGTTCCAGTTTCGCCTCGATGAGCGGATGATCCGGAACCGCGAAAGGCAGTCGCGTGATGATTACATTCGAAAGCGCCTCGCCTGGAACATCAACACCCATCCAGAAACTGTCCGTTCCAAAGAGGACACTGCGCGGCGTGGTCTTGAATTGTTCGAGTAACTTCCCGCGCGGTGCGCCTCCGCCTTGCACCAGAAGATTGAATTTCTTTCGCGCAAAAAATTTCTGCATTTGATCGGCCAGGTGCTGCATGCCCCGATAACTGGTGAAAAGCACGAATGCGTACCCGTCTGTTTGCTCGACAAAGTGCGCGACCCAATGCTCGAGCGCTTCTTCGTAACCTGCATCGCGTGGATCTGGCATTTTCTGCACGATGAACATTTTCATCTGGGTGCGAAAATCGAACGGACTCCCGAGGAGCAGGGCCGTGGCTTCGCCGGCGCCGATGCGCTGCCGGAAATAGGCAAGATCAGGACGCCCGACGGACAGTGTCGCGCTCGTCATAACGCAGCAGCAGTCTTCGCGAAAAATCATGCGACGCAGCACTGGCGCGATGTCGATGGGCGCCGCATTCAGCGAGAGAAACTGCGCTGCCTTGCCTGTCCGCTCGACCCAATAAACATGTTCGCGCGCGCTTTGTTCCAAAAAGATGGCGATGCCGTCGCGCGCATCGCGAATCCGGCGGCCAAGCTCCTGCAATTCCACCTTGAGAAATTCGTCATCGGCACGCCTCGTGACCTCACTGATCCGCGCCAGCAACGCACTCAAATGTCCGGTGATCGAATCCGCTACGAACTCCGGCGCCCGGACGCGAAACTCGCGTCCTTTACGGAAATCGGAGCGCGCTTCGATCGCGGCGAAAAACTGGTCCACTTGATCGACGAGATCCGCCGCCAATCTCACGCCGGCTGCGTCTCGCATAACCGTGAACAGGCCCTTTCGCGTTCGCGCGTTGTAGAGCCGTTGGATTGTCGATCGTAGCCCGTATTGCGAGATACCGATGCCGATCTGACGTGAAGCGGTTTGCTCGACCGTGTGCGCTTCGTCGAGAATGATGAAGTCGTTTGGAAAAAGGTAACCGCTTTCCCGCTCGGCCTGTTGGTCGGGGCTCCCCAAAAGCATGAAGAGCAGCGTGTGATTGAGGACGATCACGTCGGACGAGAGAAGGCGCCGACGCGCCTGCTGGTAAAAGCAGTTCGATTGCCCGCAGCTTTTCGTCGTACAGATGTGCGGCTCGCTGCAAACCTGTGCCCAAACTTTTGGATCGGGCTCAACTGACAAATCGCTAAGCGAACCGTCGCGCGTGGTGCGCGCCCACTCTGCGAGTCTGGTCAGCTCATTTTGCTCCGGTCCGGTGAAAAGCTCATTTTGCTGCTGGAGCGCGCGCTCCAGCCGTCGCGGGCAAAGATAATTTTGCCGCCCCTTCATGAGAGCCGCTTCGAATTCGACCGGCAAAATCTTCTTTAAAATGGGGATATCTTTGTAAAGGAGCTGTTCCTGCAGGTTGATCGTGTGGGTGGAGACGATCGCTTTTTTATGTTGCTCGATGGCAAACAAAATCGCCGGAGCGAGGTAGGCGAGCGATTTGCCCACGCCGGTCCCAGCTTCAACGACCAGGTGTCGCTCTTCTTCCAAGGCGCGCGCCACCGCCGTCGCCATCGCCTGTTGTTGGGGACGAAATTCGAAATTCTTTGCCTTTGAAAGCGGGCCATTCTCGGAAAAAAACGCGCGAATGCGTTCGACAAATTCGGTGCCCAGAGAATCTTTCAGCGCGATCATCGTTTGCGGAAATGCTATTGTAATTCGCAAATCGAAATTCGAAATTCGAAATTCCCGTGAGACTCCTCGATCGCTACGTCATTCGCAATTTTCTGCAGGTCTATCTTTACTGCATTGTCGGGTTTATTTCCATCTGGCTCATCTTCGATATCAGCGACAATATTTCGACTTTCATCGACGAGCATATCGGCCTGCTTCTTGCCGCGCGGTATTACGCAACACAGGTCCCGCAAGTTTTCATTATTCTCCTGCCAGTTTCCCTTTTGCTCGCGCTCCTCTTTACTCTGGGACGCATGTCGCGTGCGAACGAAGTTGTGTCGATGCTGACCGCAGGCGTGAGTCTTCCGCGCGTTCTTCTGCCGCTGATTGGGATGGGGCTGCTCACAGTAGCAGCCAGCATGGCGCTAAACTATTCGCTCGCGCCGCACGCGGACCTGGCGCGCAAAGCACTCCTCTCGGAAGCGCGCGCCCGGCCGGAGGCCTACATTGAAGGCCAAATTTTTCGTAACCGAACCGACGCGCGCACTTGGTTCATCCAGAATTTTCGGCACGGCAGCAACACATTCAGCAATGTGCAGGTGCTCCAACAGGATGCGAACGATAACATCGTTACAAATTACGTGGCGACGAACGCCTTCTATCGCCCGGAAACGAAAATTTGGGATCTCGAGAACGTGAAAGTCGTTCACTACGATCACGCTGGAAACATTACTGACGAACAGATTTATCCTTCGCTAAAAATCGAACATTGGAGCGAAACGCCGTTTCGACTAGGCAGCGCAAACGTGCGCGCAGAATTCCTGAGCTTGCCGGAGCTGCGGGAGTATCTGTATTTCAACTCGGATTTTCCCGCTACTTTGCTCGCGCCGTTCCGGACGCATCTCCAGTATCGTCTCGCCTTGCCATGGACGTGCCTGGTAGTTGTCTGGATCGCCGCGCCGCTTGGTATCGGCTATTCGCGACGCGGGGTGCTATCGAGCGTCGCCGCTGCGGTCGTCCTCGTTTTTACGATGAACTTTCTTACTCACCTCTTCCTCGCGCTTGGCGAAGGCGACCGCGTGTCTCCCTGGGTGGCGGCGTGGACGCCAAACCTTCTTTTCGCCGCGATCGGTCTCTATCTGCTCTACCTGCGCGCTTCAAATCGCGAAGCGCCCGGCTTTCATCTTTTCACTGCGCGACGTATAGTTGCGCGATGAACCCGCTCCCAAACGAATGGGCGATCAAGCATCGTGCCGACGCGTGTGCCGTGACCCATCGACCGTTCACGCCGGGCGAGTATTTTTACACTTTGCTCTTTCACAACGCCGATGGTTATCGACGCGAGGATTTGAGCGAAGAGGCGTGGCGCGATCGCAACGAGAATATTCGGCCATTTTCGTTTTGGAAATCCCGTTACGAGCCTTTGCCGCCACGACCGCCCGAACCTCTGGCCAGGGAAAATGCGGAGCAGCTCTTTCGCCGTTTAATCGCATCGGAAAATCCGCCCGCGAACGCGTGCTACGTTCTTGCCGCCATGCTCGAGCGCAAACGCGTCTTAAAACAAGTAAAGACCGAACAGGGGGCAAACGGCCGCGTTTTGATTTACGAGCACGGCGCGACCGGCGACATCTTCATCGTGCCCGACCCGGAATTGCGCCTGGACGAATTGGAAAGTGTGCAGAACGAGGTTGCGCAACTGCTCCACAGTGCGGCACAGAGTTGAAACATCGACATGTAGTTGTGATTCTTTTTCAATGACCACAGAAACACCGGCAATCAATTACAAAATCGGTAACGAACGCCTGATCAGCGTGACCGATAATGCCGCGCGCAAACTCGCATCGCTGCTGGAGGAAAAAGGCAAACCAAATGGCGCGTTACGCCTTGCCGTGATCGGTGGCGGTTGCTCCGGTTTACAATACACAATGGACCTCGTGGACGGCCCCAAAGAGCGCGACATTCTCGTTCCGACATCCAACGTGCGACTGGTTGTCGATCCCAAGAGCGCACTTTTCGTCAGCGGTTCGGTGCTCGATTACAGCGAGGACTTGCAAAAAGGCGGCTTCAAAGTCACCAACCCGAACGCTGTCGCGCACTGTTCCTGCGGCGAAAGTTTCGCCGTCTGATGAAGCGAGCGATGTTCCGGCCTCGGCTACTTTCGGGATAGCCGCCGCCTCCCATTGATCACTACCGGAGCAATTTTGCCTCGAGGTTGATCTGGGTGCCGGCGAGGGCGACGGAGACCGGGCAGGTCTTTTTTGTTAGTTCGGCTTGTTCGCGGAATTTTGCCTCGTCGATTCCTGGAACGTTGGCTTCGGTTTTTAAATTGATGGAAGTGATTTTGAATCCGCTGTCAGCGGACTCTAGTTTTACGGTCGCGGTCGTGCTGACGCGTTTGGCGGGATGCCCCGCTTTTTCGAGGTTGAACGAAAGCGCCATGGAGAAGCAGCCGGCCTCGGCCGCGCCGATGAGCTCTTCGGGATTCGTGCCCTTTCCTTCTTCGAAGCGCGATGAAAATGAGTACGGACCTTCGAAGGCGCCGCTCCCGAGTTTCATGGTTCCCTTACCCTGCTTCAGTGTGCCTTCCCAAACAGCCGATCCAGTTCGTGTTGCCATTGTTTTGTCTCCTTTAGTTGTTGTTGTTGTTTACGATTCGCGCCGCGCGCCAGCGAGCGCAATCTGTTTTCGTCCGAGCCATAAACTGATCGCGAGCCAAACGGCGATGATCGGAACGGTCGTGAAACTGATTCCCCGCAAACCGAGGCCGAGTGCGCTGAGCGCCGGATACGACCACGCGCCGAGTTGATCACCGACGCGATACGCGAAAGTATCGATCACACTTTTGGCTTTGTATTTGTCCTCCCGCCGCAAAACGGTGAACAGCACTTCACGCGCGGGACGCATGAACGCGAATGTGGTCGCGCGCCGCAGCACTTGAAACACCGCGAGCACGGCAAGCAGGGGAGTGATGCCAATCACAACGAATCCGATGAGACTCACCGCCGGCATGATGATCAATGTCGGCGTGACGCCGAGCCATTTCAGAAGTTTTCCCGTGAGAAAAAGTTGGCCGAGCAAGGTCAGCGTGTTCACCGTGCGGTCGAGATTTGCAAAAAAGGTCGTCCGTGCCGCGCGATCCACGAAGCCGTGACCGGCCAGGTCAGATTGCTGGAAGTAGGCCCAGGTAGAAGTCGTGGTATAAAAGATAATGAACGCGAACAGGCCAAAAAGATAAGGGGACCGAAAAATGTGAGTAATCCCGGACCAAAGACTGCCGCCGATTGCTGCCTCTTCAGCCCGACGACGTTGCGATGCTTGCTGGCCTCGTGTGAAGTCCGCGGGGAAGAAACGCACGGATTGCGCTGCAACTTCAAACATTGCCGCTGATACTAAAAGCAAATTGGCTGCGCCCATTGGCTTGACCAGCCAGGCAGTGATGCTTCCGCCGATAATGGCGCCCAACGAACCTCCGATGCTGATAAAACCGAAGAGGCGTTTGCCTTGTTCGTTGCTGAACAGGTCGGTCATGAACGCCCAAAACACAGTGACCACGAAAAGATTAGCGACACTTAGCCAGACGAAGAACGTTCGGCCTAACCATGCTTCCTGCGCGGGTGTGAGGACGCGCATGAGCACGGAAAAAATGACAAGATTCGTGATGAAGAAACGATAGGCAACCGGGATGAATTTGCGGCGGGACATACCCGCCACGAGGGCAGAGAAGAGGGCATTGGCGATCAACATCGCGACTAACGTGGCTGTGAACATCCACGGCAGCTTTTCCACGCCGCTAAAAGCGCCGATTTCATCCCGGATGGGACGGATCACGTAGTAACCGCCAAGGACCATGAAATTGAAAGCGAACCCAAGCCAGAGCGCGCGAATCTCGCCAGGCTTTACATCAACGATCTTTGCGAAGACTTTTTTCATTAACACGCGGTCATCCTGAGCGGCAGCGAAGGACCTCTCCACCTTGCGTGACGTTTTCCGCAATTTGTGAGGTCCCTCGCGTTCGCTCGGGATGACATTGCTGCTATGCTTTTTTCTTCTTCCACGCGGCAAGAACTTCGGCTTCGCGTTCAGGCGCAAGACCGGCGCGCAACTTCGATTGTCGAGCTTGCGGTAACGATTTGAACCACGCAAGCGTGTCGCGCGTTGTCTCAGCGAGAAGGCGGAAGGTTAAGCCTTTGGCAAGAGCACGATTAATGTTCGTTCGCGCGAGTCCAAGCTCGTCGCCCGCCCACACCGGCATGTTCGACCATGCTTCGACACTTTGCTGTTTGAGGAAGTTGGCCGGAACCCACGTAAATTTCGCGTTTGAATTAAGCGCATCCTTGATCTCATCGAGCATCTTGCCAATTCCGAGCGGTTTTGCCGGACCGGTCGCATTGTAAATTCCCGTCTCGCGGTTTTCGACCATGCGAATTGTCCATTCGGCAAGATCACGCGCATCAATGAACTGCACTGGATCATTCGAATTGCCTGGCGCGAGCACTTCGCCCCCGCGATCGATCCGCACGGGCCAATAAGTAAACCGATCTGTTTCATCGCCTGGACCAACGATCAGTCCCGGCCGAATGATCAGCGTTTTTCCTGGGAACCATTTCTCGGCTTCCTGTTCGGAGAGCGCCTTGAGTGGACCGTACGTTTTGTAACCGGACGCGCGCATCGCTTCGAGTGTTTCCTTGTACGGATCGGGCCCGTCGTATTGCGCGAGCGGCGCGGTTTCATCGACGCCATTACTTGTGTCGGCATAAACGGAAATCGTCGAGATAAAGACGTACCGCTCGACATTTCCTTTGAGGATTTGCGCGGCGTCGCGTACCCAGGCCGGCAATGTTGTGGGGTTATCGATGACGACGTCCCATTGTCGACCTTTCAAAGCGTCGAGCTTGCCGTTGCGGTCGCCGATCAGTTGCTCGACTTCCGTCGGCAGTTCGCCTGGATGCGTTTTACCGCGATTGAACGTGGTCACTTTATGCCCCCGGCTGAGCGCGTAACGAACTTGGTAAGGCCCGGTGAACCCTGTGCCGCCAAGAATGAGAATGCGAAGAGGTGTCACAGCTTTTTCAGCAAATAAGATTCTCGATTTAATTCCTAATCCAAACGCGCCGCCGGCTGCAGCGGAGACTTTGATAAAATAGCGACGCGTTGTTCTAGTCATTTAGCGTTATAGTTCTGTCATCCTGAGCGAAGTGAAGCAATCTTTGCGCATCGCTGTAAAAAGAACGAGAGATGTCTGATGACACGGCGGGAAGCAGCTAAATTAATCGGTGCGAGCACGGCCGGCCTCATTTTGCCGATCGGAGCGGCGCGAGCACAAACGAAAAGCGAATCTTCAACGATACTCAAACGCGCGATTCCGGCCTCCGGTGAAAAGCTTCCGGTCATTGGGCTCGGGACATGGAGCGTGTTCGATGTCGATCTTACGCCGGACAAGCAAGCGTCGCTCGGCGAGGTGCTGTCACTTTTTGTAAAGCATGGCGGCAAGCTCATCGACTCCTCACCGATGTATGGCCGGGCCGAGGGCGTGATCGGCGAACTTGGCGGCAAATTGCATTTGCGCGATGCGCTCTTCATCGCCACCAAGGTTTGGACCACAGGCAAAGAGGCCGGGATCGTGCAGATGGAGCACTCGATGGCTCGTTTTCAAACCAAGCGGATTGATTTGATGCAGGTCCACAATCTGGTCGATGTCGAGACGCAGATGGCTTCACTTCGTGAATGGAAAACGAAAGGACGTATCCGCTACACGGGCATTACCCATTCGCAGGCGCGTGGCTTTTACGAAGTAGAAAGAATCATGCGCAGTCAGAAACCCGATTTCGTCCAGATCAATTACTCGCTTATGGAGCCCGGCGCGGCCCAACGCATTTTGCCGCTGGCCCAAGAGCTTCACATGGCGGTGATCATTAATCGTCCATTCGGTGGCGGCGGTTTGTTTGGGCGGGTTGCCGCAAAATCGCTGCCGCCTTGGGCGGCCGAAATCGATTGTCAATCCTGGGCGCAATTTTTTCTGAAATGGATTATTGCGCATCCGGCCGTGACCTGCACCATCCCGGCGACAAACAACCCGCGCCATCTCGAAGACAACATGCAGGGAGGAATCGGTCGGCTTCCTGACGCAAAAATGCGCCAGCGGATGGTCCAATTCGTCTCATCGCTCTAGGCCCGCCGCTGTCGGGAGCGGCATCAACTGCCTGATCAAGCGAGAGTCCGCCGCAAGGCTGGCGGCTCCATCCAAAAAATTACGTTTTTTTTGAAAAAAAGCGCTTGCGGAGGCCTCGAAGATGACCGATAGGACGCGCTCTTTATGCGAAAAATCTTCCCCCTTCTCGTAATCGGCCTCTGCTGCGTCGCGTTTTATCCACACCCTGCTGAGGCGTTGGTGATGTCCACGCCGAAACCGAAGTTTGCTTACAAGGATGCCTCCGGCAAAAAGCAATCGGTTGAGATCGTGGACAAATATCAGCCGAAGAAAATTGTGCAACCGCTCGCCAAAATCGATTCCACCATTGACCCGAAACTGTGTCGCGCTGCCACGATTGCCCAGGAACGCGCAAATGCGCACTCGCATTCTCTGTGCTGGCGATTTGTGAAAGAGGCGCTCGTTGCCGCCGGGGTGGTGCGTTCGCGACCGACAACGCTCTTGGCAAAGCAAGCCGGGCAGGAACTCGTGAACAATTATGGGTTTAAAAAGCTTCCGGTTTCGAATCCCTATGAAGCGCCGCTCGGCGCGGTGCTGGTCTATGGCGCCACTCGCGCTGCGGCTGGACACGTGGAGATTCGCACCCAGGACGGGTTCGTGAGCGACTTCCGCTCAAAGACGCCATCGCGTCGTCCGCTCATCGGCGTTTTCGCGAAGGTTTAGCCTCTCGCCGCAGTTGGTAACGCGGTTGCCGCAGGTCCAGCGTCATTCGGTCGTCCCCAAAATCGACGCCACAGTTGCTGGCAGTATTCGGCCGCGAGACGACCCTGGATCTTCTGCGGTTGCGACCTCACCCTGCTTGGCACCGGGCGTTAGAATCCGCACCGTCATGAAACGGGAGTGCGCTTTCGCCCAGGTAAGCGCCTCTTGTTTCGTGTCGAAAAACCGATCGATGACGATGGCATTGCGTTCAGCCGCGTTCCGCCCACATGAGCGCGCAGCTTTGCGATTGACCACATCCGGCCCGCTGTCTACGGCCACACACGCTGCATCGGGAAACACAACTTTGCTGGCGTAGGGAATTTTCTTTGGATCGACGGCGCAATGCCCGCTGCGCAGTCGTGCACCGTTCCAGGATGCGTGCTCGCCTGAACCTTCGCGATGCCAGTAAACCGTGATGCGTGCGAATGCTGAATGCTCGTCGGCAAACACTTGGCACACGAAAACCAACACGAAGCCGACTGCTGTAATTAACCCTTTCATACTTCTCCGGTTATTCCGGGCCTGGGAAATCCGGTCACGTCCAAATGGGTCAGGGGGAAAGTGAGGCGATCGTCTTTATATAAAATTCGCAACTGCAGCGCCGTTTGGTTCCCACCGAAGACGAATTTCTGAGAGAAACGTGTGGACCAGCCGTGATGATCCAACGGCGGCTACGCAAGCGGTGTCAGAAAACCCGGGAAACGATTGCATCCCGCAATCCACTCGATGTAATTTGATTTTAAGAGAATGTCCGGCGCCCACGTTCCAATTCGCGTCGCCATGTGGTCGGGCCCGCGAAATATCTCGACGGCGATGATGCGAGCGTGGGGGAATCGGCCGGACACATCTGTTGTCGATGAGCCCTTCTACGCATTTTACCTGAATGCGACTGGCAAGAAGCATCCCGGCGCCGATAAAGTTATCGCAGTTGGAGAAACAGATTGGCGGAAGGTTGTCGCGCAACTGACTGGCCCAATTCCGGAGTCGCGGCACAAACGCCCCTCCCACGTTTTTTATCAAAAGCAGATGACGCATCATCTGTTGCCGGAGGTGGATCGAGAGTGGCTCGGCGCCGTGACGAACTGCTTCCTCATACGCGATCCGCGCGAAGTGATTGCTTCATATCTCAAAAAGCGCGAGAACCCGGCGCTGGAAGATCTCGGGTTTGTGCAACAGGCGGAGATATTTGATTTCGTCCGCGAACGCACGAATGCGATTCCGCCAATCGTGGATGCAAAAGACGTGCTGGAAAATCCCGAACGAATCTTGCACCTGCTTTGCGAAGCCGTCGGCATCGAGTTTAGTGAGTCGATGCTGTCCTGGCCACCGGGATTACGCGAAACCGACGGAATCTGGGCGAACTATTGGTACGGCGAAGTGGCAAGATCGACATCGTTCGAACCATATCGCTCGCGACGCGATGAGGTGCCGAAGCATTTGCTCGAAATTCACAACCGCTGCCGCGAATGTTATGACCGGCTTTATGAATACCGGTTGGTCTAGAGGCGTCTGTCCTCAGGCGCATGCCAAAAAGATTTGCGGCTGACAGAGTCGCCGCTACACCTTCAACAGCATGCTGCAGAAATTCGACGAGCGAAACCGCGACCTGGTCGTCAACATCAACGGGCAGCTCGTGCATCGTGACAAAGCCGGGATCAGTCCGTTCGATTCGGCAGTGCAAGGTGGCGACGCCGTCTGGGAAGGATTACGCCTCTATAACAGTCGGATTTTCAAGCTCCACGAACATCTCGACCGCCTGGAGCGTTCTGCGCGCGCCTTATCGTTCACTGAAATTCCGTCGCGCGCGAAAATGGTCGAAGAGATTAAGCGCACGCTTGCGGCAAACAAAATGCGCGATGGCGTCCATATTCGTCTTACGCTCACCCGCGGCGTGAAAATCACGTCCGGCATGGATCCGCGCCTGAATCAAAGCGGTCCGACGTTGATTGTGCTCGCCGAGCATAAAGGACCGGTTTACGCGAAAACCGGGCTGACTCTGATCACGAGCAAGATTCGCCGGCCACCGCCGGAGATTCTCGACGCGCGAATTCATCATGCGAATCTGCTCAACTCGATTCTGGCGAAAATCGAAGCGAACAACGCCGGCGCGGATGATGCGCTCATGCTCGACGCGCGTGGATTTGTTGCGGAAACAAACGCGACCCACGTTTTCATCGTGCGCAATGGCGATCTCGCTACGAGTCGTGTCGTGGCGTGCCCTGAAGGAATTACTCGCGCGACGGTGATCGAGATTTGTGCCGCCGAGAAAATCCGATGCATAGAAACCGATCTCTCCCTTGTCGATGTTTACGGCAGCAAAGAAATGTTCTGCACCGGCACGATGGGCGAACTCGCCGCCGTCATAAAGATCGACAATCGCCTCATCGGCGACGGCAGAGTGGGTCCGATGACAAAGCAGCTGAGCGAACTTTATGCACGCCGAACCGCAGCCGAGGGTGTGTCGGTTGTTGATTTGTAGCGGCTGTTTGCGACCGCCGAATTCGTTTTTCGATCTATCGGCCGCCGCTCCAGGTTTTCTTTTCGAAAGAAACCCGCCCCGATCCTTTTTCGAACGCTTCGAAATGCGCCGGGTTCTGCTGGTAGTATTTCTGGTGATACGCTTCGGCCGGATAAAATTTCATCGCCGGCAAAATTTCGGTGACGATCGGTCTGTTGAATTTGCCCGAGCCCGCAAGCTTCTCTTTTGATGCCTCAGCATTTTTTTTCTCGTCATCGCTACTGTAGAAAATTGCGGCGCGATAACTTGGGCCGATATCGGTGAACTGCCCGTCCGCCTGGGTCGGATCGATTTGTCGCCAATAGATATCGAGTAACTGGTCGTAGGAGATCTTTGTCGGATCATACGTGATTTCGATTGATTCGCGGTAGCGAGTTTTCTCCGAAGTAACGAGCTCGTAAGTTGGGTTCGGTTCCGTTCCGCCAGAATAACCAACCACGGTTTTGATCACGCCCGTCGCTTTATCGAAAGCCGGTTGGATGCACCAAAAACAGCCGCCAGCAAAAACCGCAGTCTTCGTCGCTGAATTTTGGCCGCGACCAGGATTGACAAGAAGCGCAACGGCGATAGCGAGGAACAGGGCAAGGAGCGGGATTCTTTTCATAATTGTCGATCTTAGACAAACCTGGTCGCGATTCGTTCCGATTTTTGGGCTTGCAAGTATTTGAGCGGGCTGTCATAAGCGTAAATCCTTTTGGGACCTCAGCCGATACAGCCGCTGTGCAGTTTTCTCCTCAGCGTGCCTGCGGAGGAGATTGAATCGACTCACCGCAGGCACGTCTGTTCTCCGATCATCGAACCACGGTCGCTGGTCGAGCGGCTTGATCTCGAAAAACTCTTCGCCCGCAACGCGCCGTTGCATGTCGATCTTGGCTGCGGCGACGGTTCGTTTCTTTGCGCGCTGGCGCAGCGCATGCCGGAGAAGAATTTTCTGGGGATCGAGCGCTTGCTTGGTCGAATTCGCAGTGCCGCGCGAAAGACAGCGAAGCTCGACAATGTGCGGCTGCTGCGGATGGAAAGTTCCTATGCGGTGCGCTATTTGTTGCCCGCCGGAGCGGCGGAAACATTCTATCTTTTGTTTCCCGACCCGTGGCCCAAACGCCGTCATTGGCGACGCCGGATTGTCACCGGGGATTTCCTACGGGCAGCCAGTCGGGTACTGGCCGAAAATGGAACGCTCCGCATCGCAACCGATCACCTCGATTACTTTGAAAAAATCAAAGAGGCCGCGCGGACAACTCGAGACCTTATAGTTTCCGAGCGTACGGATGTCGATCTTCCGCTAACAAAATTTCAAGAGAAATTTCGCGCGCAAGGAGTGCCGATTCACTGGCTCGAGCTGCGAAAAGTTTCGCCGGTGAGATAACTTTGCGCTTCCCAGCCATCACGGCCAACACGCACGGTCACTGCGCCCGTCTCGTCCTGGCGAAAGAGCTTGATGCCTCGCGCGCGTACATGCTCGGCCCATTCGTCACTGATTCGCTCGTATTCAGGAAAATCGCGCGAAGTGGCGATAATTAGCTGCGGTCGCACAGCGTCCAGAAACGGATCCGAGCCGGATTGGCCGGAATGGTGTTGTCCCTTGACGACGATGTCGCTGCGCAGATTCAGACCGTAGGTCAGAAGCGCGCGCTCCGTTTTCTCTCCGCTATCGGACATGAGCAGAATCGATGTTGATGGGGCAACGACTAACTGGATCACATAGGTTTGGTCGTCGGTTATGTTTGCGAGAAAGACGCGGGGTGGAAAGAGAACATGCGCGGTGGCCTCTCGCGACAACCGAAAACCGTCTCCCACTTCCAGATGACCAGTTTTTATTCCCCGTTGCTGGAGGATCCGCTGCAACTGTTGATGAATAGTGGAGCGGTCCGGGGCCGGATTATCGATCATATGAATTCGAGGAAAATCGCGAAGCAATTCCGCCGCACCACCGATATGAAGGGCGTCACCGTGGGTGAGCAGTAAACCATCGAGCCGGTTCACTCCCGCCCAGTGCAAATACTGCCGAACCACACGTTCATAAGACCGCTCACTCCCGCAGTCGAACAACCAATCTGCGCCTCCCGTTCGCAAATGCACGGCTGCGCCCGCGCCGAGATCCAACACCGTGATCTGCGCTGTCAGCTCTTCGGACCAATGCGGCTGCTCGACATAAAAGTGGCCGCCGGGAATTTGGGCGAACAGTTGGACGATTCCGAGAACAAGCTTGGCCAGAAACCAATTCGCATTATTGAAAATGACAGCGAGCCACGGCAGCAGCGGCGTCGAAAGAAGGGAAAGGAGCGCAATCGCGAGAATAAAGAACGCGATCGGAACAACCAGCAGATTGGCGAACAATGAAATGGGGGTAACGAGATGAAAATACCAGAGAATAAATGGTAACGAGCCAGCCCAGGCTGCAAGCGAGACAGACGCTCCGCGGCAAAGCCATTCAAACCCAGAATGCATCAAGCGCCGCGGGCCGCGCAGCAAGGATCGCGGCAAAAAGGGATCGGGCGCAGTCCAACGCTGCAAACGCCTGAAGAGCGGATCGGCAAACAGGACAATCGCGCCTACTACTGCGAAGGAAAGCTGGAAACCGGCGGAAAAAAGTTCGTTCGTATTCCAGCAGAGGAGAAAGAACGCTGCTGCCGCGAGACTGTTGGCCACAAAAACTTTTCGTTCGAAAAAGAAACCGCCAAACAAAATCGATGTCATTACCGCTGCCCTTACGCTCGAAACGTGCAGCCCGGTCACCGCCGCGTAAAAGAAGAGCAGGGGAATAATGATCGCCGTCGCCCATTTACGCGACAGGCGCGCGACCGTTGCCAGCATCCATAGGAGAGCCGCGACGATTCCCACATGTAAACCGGCGACAGCAAACAGGTGAAGCGTGCCGGTCTGTTGAAACGGTTCTTCGATGTCTTCGGGCGATTGGTGCCTCAGGCCAAGCACGATTCCGCTGAGAAAATTTCGCACTTCGGGCGCGTTCTCCAAACCGCGGCAAAGCGCGTTTTGCATCCCGGTCCGCGACTTCTGCGCCAGTCGTAAGATCGGATTCCCACCGCCGTGTCGAATCACCGTGACGTCTTCGGGATAACGGACAAACAACATGCGGCGAACGTCGCGACGCGCCAGGTAGGAGCGCATGTCGAATTCGCCGGGATTTCGTGGAGGCGCGATCGGCTCGGCGGTTCCGAAGAGCCGCAATTCATCGCCGAAATCCGGCGTACCCCGCCAACGGATCTGCCAGATCGCGCGTGTCGATTGCTTCCTGTCTTCGAGCTCGATTGATTCGAGCTTTAGCAAGAAGGTCGCGAATCCGTTCGGCGTGACCTTCGGCTCGCTGATCACGTACCCGGTTGCCGTAAGTACGCGCGGCCTGTCGCCAAGTTGAGCAGCGATTCGCTGGCCTTCGGTATTGCTTGTCTGAAAATTGTGCAGCAGAAAAAAACCGGATCCGACAATCACGTATGTCGCGACCAGACCTGGCCAACGCAGCACAACG
>QHOD01000079.1 GCA_003218615.1 Verrucomicrobiota bacterium | reverse complement strand
CGGTTTCTCGACTTTGCCCGTCTCCTTTACGACAAAGGATTTTACCCGGGCAAACTCTTTCTGAAACCCGTTTGCGAAATCGCGTGGTCCGTACTCGAACAGGACGACGAAGCAGAAGGCTAAGACGACGAATAGAATGAGCCAGAAAAGGCCACGCAGTAATGCCATGATCGACAGGCTACGTTGGTCGAAGGAGATGGTCAACGCTGTGGACAGCGTTGTAGCGGTGGTTGTTCCTCAACCAGCGAAATCTGAAACCAGGCAGTTGGCACAAGGGCCTCTACACCAATGACCCCGGGCAAACTTCGGATTGAACGCGGGAACGAAACTGCCATGCTTTTCGCGCCATGCGTGTGCGGCTGCTCGATCTTAGCGAACAATATCGCATCCTGGCCGAGCCAATCCGCGAGGCAATTGACGGCGTCCTGGCTAGCCACCGTTTCATTCTTGGGACGCGAGTGGAGGCGTTCGAGAAAGCGATCTGTGGTTATTGCAACGCACCTCATGCTATCGGTGTTTCTTCCGGGACAGACGCTCTCCTGGCCATTTTGATGGCGTTCGGCATCGGACGCGGCGACGCCGTCATCACCACGCCTTACACATTCTTCGCAACCGCTGGCTGCATCGCGCGCACCGGAGCCAAGCCGCTCTTCGTGGATATCGATTCGGAAACGTACAACATCTCCCCATCCGCGATTCAGGAATACATTGAGAAAAACTGCCAGGCCGATCCGAGCGGCGAATTGAAAACCAGAAGTGGAGAAAGAGTCCGGGCGATTGTCCCCGTCCACTTGTTCGGTTTGTGCTGCGAGATGGACCCGATTCATCAAATTTCGGAGCATTACCAGCTTGATGTCATTGAAGACGCGGCGCAGGCAATTGGCGCGGAATATCCGTTTGGCGAAAGAACCGCGAGGGCGGGGACGATGGGCGAAGCTGGTTTTTTCAGTTTTTATCCCTCAAAAAACCTTGGAGCCGCTGGCGATGCGGGAATGATCGTTTGCCGGGACGCTGAGCTGGCGAAGAAATTGCGCATTTTTCGCGATCACGGGATGGATCCGCGCTATTTCCACAGTGTCATCGGAGGCAATTTTCGCCTCGACGAAATCCAGGCGGCAATTCTTGCGGTTAAACTTCCTCATTTGAAGAGCTGGTCCGCGGCGCGACGTGGCGTTGCGGATTTTTACAGGGCCGAATTCGCGCGCGCAGGTCTAGTGGAAAAGGTTGTCTTGCCAGCCGAACCGTATCGCGATCGTGGTCTAACGAATCATCACATTTATCATCAATACGTTGTCCGAGCCCCAAGACGCGATGCTTTGCGTGAGCACCTCGCCAAACGTGAGATCGAGACAGCGATCTATTATCCGCTTGGCTTGCACGAGCAAAAATCTTTTGCTTACCTCGGTTACAGGCGGGGCCATTTCCCGGAGACGGAAAGCGCCGCGCGCGAGACACTCGCACTTCCGATCTATCCAGAGATTTCGCGCGAAGCGCAGCGCTATGTGGTAAATTCGATTGCGGAGTTTTTCGGGTAGTACGAACTCTCGGCGGCCAAATTAGTTGCGGCGCACACAGCGCGAGATATATCAAATTCGCACCGACGGGTAGGTTCCGGAGTGGCCAAACGGGGCAGACTGTAAATCTGCTGGCTTTACGCCTTCGCTGGTTCGAATCCAGCCCTGCCCAATTCCACTATCGACTGGGCTGTTCGCGAACTTATCTCGCGACTGATTTCGGGAGTTAATGGCCTCGGCGCTGGCCGCCATCGCGGCGTCCGCCGCCGTAGCCGCCACCACCGCCACCGCCGCCATACCCTCCGCCTCCACCGCCATAGCCGCGTCCCCCGCCACCGGGTGGGCGAGCCTCCCGCGGCCGGGCCTCATTCACGGTCAACGGCCGGCCTTCAATGGTTTGGCCGTTGAATTTCGAAATGGCATTTTGAGCGTCCTGCTCCGAGCCCATCGTGACAAAAGCAAAGCCACGCGACTTGCCGGTGAATTTATCTTGCATGAGAGTGACTTCTTGCACGGCGCCAGCCTGTGAAAAAAGTTCCTGCAGTTCGTTTTCCGTCGTGTTGAAGGAAAGATTACCTACGTATAATTTAGTTCCCATTGAGTTTATTCTGGAAAACGCAGCCAGGTCACTGTTCCCGCCTATCGGATTTCAAATCGCCACTGAATAAACTCAACTGACAATCCACCAACTCCCAAGCTTCCGTTTTCCGTTTCGTCTCACTACTAAAGTGCTTCTTTTAAGAAGGCAATAGAAATCGCGATCAATTTTTCTTTTCAAAATGGCCAGATCTGGTAGCGGGAACGGGAAAAGCCTCACTGCGCGCGTCGCGGTGGTGGGTGCAGGCGTAGTCAGCCCACTGGGATTCGGCTTGAGTGAAACGTTCGATTCGCTGCGTGAGGCGCGCGATTGCGTTACCCGGGTGGGCCGGTTTTCGGTAGCTGGATGCCGATGTAAAACTGCGGGTCAAGTGCCCGATGAACGCCTGCTTAGCAAGCGGCATGAGGGAGGCCGCGCCAGACGTCTGCATCGCGCCTCGCACATGATGATTCAGGCACTGGGAGAAGCGTTGGAGCAAGAGCCTCAATTCAAACCGGAATTGACGGTAATTGGAACAACAAGCGGCGGGATGTCGTATGGCGAAGATTATTACCGATCGTTAGATCGACATGGCAGCCTGCGACATGCGCCGACCTGGATCGCGAATTATCCTGCGCAAAAACCGGTGATTGATGCGCTCGAGGCGTTCGAAATTTCTGCGCCATGCCAGGTGGTTGCAAATGCCTGCGCCTCCGGCACGAACGCGATCGGGCATGCGTTCGAGTGTGTGCGATCTGGTCGATATCAACGTATGTTGACTGGCGGGTATGATGCACTTTCGGAACTGGTTTTCGTCGGGTTTGATTCGCTTCAGGCTTCGACGCCGGAAAAATGCCGTCCATTCGATCAACATCGCACCGGGATGGTTCTCGGGGAAGGGGCAGCGATTCTGGCATTGGAGAATCTGGATCTCGCTCTAAAGCGCGGCGCGCACGTCCTCGCAGAAATAACCGGTTACGGCATGTCCACGGACAATTTTCATCTCACGCAGCCCGACCCGTCGGGAGTGGGCCCGCGGCGGGCGATGGAACGAGCGCTCGAGAGAGCGCGCGCGACAGCGAATATGGTCGATTACATCAATGCGCACGGAACCGCTACGCCCTTTAATGACGCAGCGGAAGGCAAAGCAATCAGCGAGTTATTTGATCGCGTGCCGGTAAGCTCGACCAAGAGCATGATGGGTCATTCGTTAGGCGCGGCCGGCGCGGTCGAAGCCGTTATCTGTCTGCTGGCTCTTCAGTATCAATTTCTTCCCCCTAACATCAATTTTTGCGCTCCGGATGAAGATGTCGATCTAAACATTGTAGCGAATGAAGCGCGCCCCATGGCTCTGCGCACCGTACTCTCGAATTCGTTCGGATTTGGTGGGACCAATGCCTCGATTGTGATGCAAAAGTTCGAGGCATGAGGCTGGCCATCGCCGGCATGGGGTGGATTACACCCTTTGGGAACGGCGTTGATCCGGTCTGGAAACGTTTGCTCCGGGGTGACGAAGCGCGGGCGGAAGAAATTACCGAACAATTCGGGGATCAATCGTACACCGTTTTTCGAGTACCCGAATCCGCGCTGGCCTGTATACCACCCCACCCGCGTCTCCGCCGCGCCAGTCTGATTTCGCGGTTCGCTGCAGCCGCGGGTTTGGAGGCGTTGGAGGCTGCAGGAGTAAAGCCCGATTCGCACAGTGCGGAACGAACTGCTCTCGTCTTTGCAATCTCAAATGGCGGGGTGATTTATACGAAGCGTTTTTATCGCGATATCGTCGGCGGAGGTGCGCAATCGGCGAGTCCGCTCTTGTTTCCCGAAACTGTGTTTAACGCGCCGGCCAGCCATCTGGCGGCGATTCTTGGCATCACGGGCGCCACTTACACTCTGGTGAGCGATAGCGCGGCGGGTCTCCTGGCAATAAAAATGGCCGAGGACCTGATGACAAATGAAGCGCTTGATTATTGCCTGGTTGTTGGAGCGGAAGAAGCCGATTGGTTGTTATGCGACGCTTATCGGCGATGGCGGCTGCTTCGTTTGGCGCCTCCAGTAGAGCCATTCGCTCAAATCGGCCGAGGCATGATCTTGAGCGAAGGAGCCGGCGCAGTTTTGCTCGCGCGAGATGGCCCGGTGGTAATCGAATGCACCCATGCCGGCGGATATTACCGGAAACGGGCGCAGGCAGAGGAAATATTGAAGCGAGTCCTTGGCGATCTCAGCAAAACGGAAATCGATTTTGTCATCTCGAGCGCAAACGGCACCTTTATCGATCAGGCGGAGTGCAGGGCGTTAAAGCGGATTACTCCAAATGCGTTTGTCTACACGGTCAAACCAGCGCTTGGCGAAAGTGTTGGCGCCGCAGGACTGTGGCAGGTCATCATAGGAGCGCAGGCTTTGCGGTATAGCGAACTTCCGCCCCTGCTTCACGCGGGACCAACAATTCCGCTGCGGATTTCGGCTTCACGCATACCAATGGCAAGTGCGCGTCACACAATCGTTTTGAGCTGTGGAGTCAATCAGCAAGTGGCTGGTTTGCGACTCGGAAAGAATTCGTGAGCCATGATCATTTCGGGTTGTCGATCTATCATTTTCGATCCAATTCTTCAAGACGTCAGATCTCGGATCCCCTGGCACAGAGCGCTTTTGACTTTGCAGGAAGCGCTTGCTGCGGTACCTTCGGCACCGCCATGCGAAAGCCGGCTTTATTGCTCGTCACTCTTCTTGCGGGCGCCGGCTTGGGAAGAGGGGAAATCAAGACTCTCCAGAATGCGCCGATTGAAATCACCTCCACCGGGGAGACGACATATGAAAACGGACTGGCAACAGCGCGGGACAACGTCGCCATTCATGTGGGCGACACGGATATTTATGCCGATTACGCGCAATACAATTCAAGCACGCATGAGGTCGATCTGAGAGGCCACGTACGGATCTACCATGATAAACCAACAGCGGCGAACCCCAATCAACACCCTAATAAGTACAATGCTGAAGCGCCCGGCAACGAAAGTTCGTTCTACGTTGGCGATAGCGGCATTTATAACATCGACACGAAGCAGTTTCGCGCGACAAACATGCGAACAGAGTCCCAGCCTTATTTCTTGAGCGGTCAACAGGTGACTGAAATCTCCGAGAACGCTTACGTGATACAGAACGGAACCTTTACGACGCATGATGCGCCAAACCCCAATTTCCATCTTCAGGCTCGGAGGATTCGTGTCTATGAGCACGATCGGGTGATTTTTTTGTACGTCACATTATACATCGGAAAGGTGCCTGTTTTTTGGTGGCCTTACATGTACCAATCGCTCAATGACGCGTTCAGTTTTACGGTTTCACCAGCGTTTTTGAGCTCATGGGGGCCATCGCTTCTTACTCAGGTCACCTTCCCGATCACAGACAATATCAAAGGGCGGATTCGGCTCGATTATATGGGACGACGCGGCCCGGCGATTGGATTTGAGCCCACTATAGAATATGGAAAGGACAATAATAGCTTAGCCAGGATCAAATCGTATTATCTACAGGACCAAAACCCGTCCATAAATCGTACCGGTTTACCGCGCGGCCCGGTTCCCACCGGGCGATACCGGCTCAGCTTGGAAGATCGGACGAACTTTACCGACGACATATACGGTATCGCCAATCTTACCAAACTAAGCGATGCGTTCGTTATGCAGGACTTCTTCCTGCAGGAATTTCGAATCGATCCTGTTCCGGACAACGTCGTCGCCGTGACAAAAAAAGATCCATTTTACACCCTCACAGCGACCGCGCGTTTCCAAGCGAACAATTTCTTCGATACAACAGAACGCTTGCCGGACATCGCATTGGATATCAAACGTCACGCGCTTTTTGGTGGGCCGATTTTCTACGAAGGCGAAACCAGTTTTGCTGACTTGCGGCTGCAATTCGCCAAGGACTCGGGTTTTGAGAATTATGGCACTACTCGGCTCGATACCTTTCATCAACTGCTTTATCCGAATACCTACTTTGGCTGGCTATCCATCGTGCCGCGGGTCGGCTTTCGGACCACGTACTATGGCGACACGCGTGACCTTGGGAAAACAATGTTCACGCCAGACCCAAATCCGCTGGTGCCCGATTTTCTTCTGCCCAACCCGACGCTCGCTAACCCCATCGCCTTTGGTGGCGATACGTTTCGCACGGTCTTTAACACGGGAGCCGAGGCCTCCTTCAAAGTCTCGCGTACATGGGAAAACGTCCAAAGCCGCGCGCTTGGCCTGGACGGACTTCTTCATGTCATCCAACCGTTCACAAACTTTTCATATGTCTCAGAAAATGGTGCGGATCCGAGATCGATCTTGCAATTCGATCGATTCCAACCTTCTACGCAACTGCGGGCAATCGACTTCCCTCAGTTCACTCAAATCGATTCGATCGATAGTTGGACAGTCTGGCGGCTCGGGGTTCGTAATCGCCTGGAAACGCGGCGCGACGATACAACGATAACCTGGTTTGAGCTCGACAGCTTCCTCGACGTGAACTTCGACAATCCATACAATCGCGCCGACTATTCGAACTTTTTTAATAATATCCGCTTTACGCCGCTGCCTTGGATGTCGTTTTCGGTCAACTCGCAAGTGCCGGCTTTTGCCAAGGGGTTTACAGAAGTCAATACGATCGCGACGGTCCAACCGACCGCCAATGTGCAATTAAATTTCGGGCACCGCTATTTGAACGACAACCCCTTCTTCGACAATAGCAGCCTGTTTGTCGTCGGCGGATATTGTCGCATCAACGACAACTGGGGGGTCGGAGTCCAGGAACAATATGAAGCGGCGACCAGTACTCTGGAGGAGCAGCGCTATTCTGTTTATCGCGATCTGTCGAACTGGGTCGCCTCGTTCGGAGGAGTGATACGCGACAATGCAGGCGTGAAAGAATACGGCCTCCTATTTACCGTAACACTCAAAGCATTCCCGAAAATTGGAGTCGATTTGAACTTCGATCCCACGTCTCAGGGGCAATGAACGAGAGTGTGCAAACAATGCTAAGCTGATTGAGTTTGTTTCGCCACTTGTGCCGCGACTGAGTCGCGCGCGGTTTCTTCGCTTATGGATCTTGCAATTATCGGTTCCGGCTACGTTGGCCTTGTAACCGGCGCATGTTTCGCCGATGTGGGGCACGATGTCATCTGCGTCGATAACGACGTGCAAAAGATCAAGCTACTACAAGACGGCAAAGTGCCGATCTACGAGCCCGGCCTGGAAGAGGTGATTCATCGCAATGTCTCAGCGCATCGATTGCGTTTTAGCAGCAGCATTGCGGAAGGCGTGGATAAATCGCAAATCGTTTTTATCGCCGTTCCCACCCCCCAGCAGCCAAATGGAGATGTCGATCTAAGCTTTATCGAGAAAGTCGCCCGCGAGATCGCGGCAGTGTTATCCGATTATCGAGTGATTGTTGACAAGAGCACCGTGCCTGTGAAGACAGGCGAAAAAGTCGCCGAATCCATCAAACGCTATAATCGGCACGGCGCCAAGTTTGACGTAGTCAGCAAT